>NZ_JBXWRL010000043.1:0-49676 GCF_059612885.1 Ruegeria sp. YKSD179
ATCCGTTCGGCTAGAGCCAGCCCCGCAGCCAAGGGGAGACCGCCACCGACAATGGCATTGCCGCCATAGAAGTTCGTGGCGGCGTCAAACAGGTGCATCGAACCTCCGCGTCCGCCCGAGCAGCCTTCGGCCTTGCCATACATTTCGGCCATGACCGAGGACATTGAGACGCCGCGCATCAGCGCATGTCCGTGTTCTCGGTACGTGGCGACGACGCGATCTTTGTCCGACAAGAGCGGGATAATCCCAGCGGCAATCGCTTCCTCTCCATCATAGAGGTGCAGGAAGCCGCGAATTTTTTCCTGAGTGTATAGCTCCGCACATTTGTCTTCGAAACGTCGGATACGGATCATGTCACTCAGCAAGCGTTTCACATGGTCGCGGTCCAGTCTTGGTTTGCTTGTGGTCATTTCTCGTCCGTCTCCAATGTAGAGATGTCACCTTCTGGCAGACCAAGCTCGCGCGCCTTCAAAAGGCGGCGCATGATCTTGCCAGAGCGGGTCTTGGGAAGGGCATTTCGGAAAACGATCTCGCGGGGGGCCACAGCCGCTCCAAGCCGTTTGCGGGCAAGGCCGCGAATGTCGCGCTCTAGCTCCTCATCCGCGGTTTGGCCGGAATTCAGGGTCACGAAGGCTTTGACGATTTCGCCCGCTGTCTCGTCTGGAATACCAATCACAGCGGCCTCGGCGACGGCTTCATGCTCAATCAGCGCACTTTCAACCTCGAAGGGGCCGACCAGATGGCCCGACGTTTTGATTAGGTCATCGGCTCGACCGACGAACCAGAAATACCCATCACTGTCCCGCATCGCGAGATCGCCTGACAAGTACCAACCATCATTGAAGCATTTTTCGTACCGCGCCTGTTCGTGAAGATAGTCCCGCATCATCGAGGGCCAGCCCGGTCGCAGAGCAAGCTCTCCTATCTCGCCATCCGGTAATTCCCGCAAGCCCCCGTTGTCTGGTTCCACAATGCCAGCAACAACGCCAGGCAGGGGTTTGCCCATCGATCCAGGCTTGATGTCATGCGCTCTAGTATTGGCAATCATGATGCCCCCGGTTTCTGTCTGCCACCAATTGTCGTGGAACGGTCGACCGAATACCTCGTTGGACCAGACCACGGCTTCGGCGTTCAGAGGCTCACCGACGCTTGCAAGAAACTGCAGAGCACTGAAGTCGTACCCTCGTGCGGCCTCACTGCCAGCGCGCATCATCATGCGGATGGCTGTTGGGGCTGAATACCAGACCTCAACGCGTTCCCTTTCAACGATCCCATACCAGCGTTCGAGATTGAATTCTGCCTCGTCCACGATCATCGTCACGCGGTTCACCAGTGGTGAGATAATCCCGTAGGTCGTTCCGGTGACCCAGCCCGGGTCAGCGGTGCACCAGTAGGTCACGCCGGGCTGCAGTTCGAGCGCGTATCGACCCGAGAGCGCGTGGTGCTGAACTGCGCCATGCACGTGAACCGCACCTTTTGGCCTCCCGGTGGTACCCGAGGTGAAGTGAATCAATGCCGGGTCTTCCGTCTGTGTGTGGGCAGCCAGAAATTCTGTCGAGGCCTCTTGCAATGCCGGGGCCAGAGCGACGCAATCATCAGGAGCTTCGTCGCCAACGATGAGGACCAAACGCAGCGACGTCATTTCCTGACGCCACGATGCGATTTTGCGTTTGTAGAGTGATTTAGTCGTGACCAGAACATTGGCATCGCCGATTTCCATCCTGGTTCTCAGGGGTTCTGGCCCAAAGGCGGCAAAGAGTGGCGTAAAGACCATCCCGGCCTTTAAAGTGCCAAGGGCCGCAGCATAAAGCTCAGGCCGCCGCCCCATCGCGACAAAGACGCGGTCCCCTTTTTGTTGTCCGTGGTCATAGAGCAGATTTGCAAACCGCGACGACATGGCTGCGAGATCTCCATAGCTGAGCGTTTGCTGCGCTCCGTCCTTGGATAGCCAGATCAGGGCAGTATGGTTTCCATGCCCCTGCGCTACATGGCGATCGACAGCTTCAAACCCGATGTTGATCGAGCCATCTGGCAAACCTGTGAGAAGTCTGCGGCCAAGGTCGTTTGTCGGCTGCTCTAGGGCATCCGAGGTTGGTTGCCAACACGCAGCGGCGCGCTCTTCGGGTGATTTCCCGATGATGCTCATTGCTACATCCTCCCGCAGAAAGTCTGGTGGGGAGGTCTGGGGGAAAGCAATGACTCAAATCAAAGCGCGCAATATAGCGGACGGTTTCATGGCTGACATCGATCCCGCGCTCGTGCAGCAGATCTTCGACATTTCGAAGCGAGAGCGGAAATCGGATGTACAGAATCACCGCAAGGCGGATGATCTCAGGGCTAGTTTTGAAGTACTTTAAGGAGGCAGGTTTGGCCATGTCCGAAGGCTATGCAACCGCCCTGCCCCGCTCAAGCAAAGTTCTTCTGACAAGACCAGCTACGTAACCGCCCTGCCCTACTCAAGCCAAGTTATTCTGACAAAACCCTTTAATTGCTCGCGCCCCGCGCGGCCTGAGGGTTCTCAGTCAGAAAACCTCGCAAAACGGTGAAGAGAGCCCTCGCATGTTGAATATCGTCAGCATGCATTGCAGCGCGAATATCGTCGCAGATCATTTCATGTACTTTTTGCGGCCCGTGGTGAATTTGCATAAGGTAATTCCCCATTAGCGCGGCGTCGTATGTGGTGAAATGCTCGTGTTCAGCGAGCGCGTCGATCTCTGCCCTCTGAGCGCGGACATGTCTTCGATATCTTCAACCGAAATCATGGTTCTTTGCCTCCCAATGAAAGAACATTAACAATCCGATCGACGCAGCACATTGATTTGGCTCAAACGTCGCTGGTCAAGCTGGATTGTATATAACAACAAGCTGGGCGACCGATGCGGACCCCTCATGGACTTTTTGACTAATGATTTCTGATCCAAGAAAGCCACCGCTGAACCACACTAAAAATGTCTGCTGATATCGCTCTTGCGCCAGATCAATGACCCCATCCGGAGGCCGATGCATATTGCTTGCCGTCATTAGGGAGCTCGGTCTGCTGGGTAGATTTTCAAATACAATGGCTCGGCGCATTGGCGGATGGCTTGTCTTGCTTTGGTTCTCGCTTCTGGGGTTTGGAGCAGCTGCGCAAGAGGTGACTGTGTATATATTCTGGCAAGAGGGGTGCCCGTACTGCAGCCGAGCAACAGAAGCGATCAAAGAAATGACGGTTACCGACTCCCAACTTAGCCTGAAGCGGATCGAACTCAGCACCTCAGACGAAGATGACGATCTATTTCGCAAAACTGTGATCGAGCTTGGGATCGAAAACCCAGCTGTGCCATTGGTAGTGGTAGGTTCGCAGCACCAAACAGGCTTTGCCGCTGGGCGAAGTGAAGCGGTTTATCTTGACATGATCGAAACATGCCGTGCGAGTCATTGTTTCGACTTGATCGGAAGCCTGAAAGCCGCAAATGAGACTGGCCACACGGTTGGCGCAGCGACGGAGTGGGCAACAGATGCAGGAACCTTGTATTTACCACTTTTTGGCAAAGTGTCGCTGTCCGATCTGTCACTCCCAGTTCTCACCTTGGCGCTGGGTGCCTTAGACGGTTTCAACCCCTGCGCAATGTGGGTTCTGGCACTTCTGATAGGACTACTTTTAGGCATAAAGGACACCGCACGTATGTGGACATTGGGTTTTGTGTTCTTGGGCACTACGGGGCTGATGTATTTCGCCCTGCTTGCGACTTGGTTAAACGTGGTGCTCTGGATTGGCGTGGTGACTTGGCTTCGACTGTCCGTTGGTGTTGTGGCTCTTGCAGCAGGTCTATTTTACTTGCGCGAGTACTGGACAAACCCGGAAGGGGTTTGCAAGGTCACCAAGGTCGATCGAAAACAGTCGGTAGCGGCTTCCTTCCGGGGGATCGTTGAAGAACCGAGCCTTTTGTTAGCTTCGCTTTCCATCGCAGTGCTGGCGGTAAGTGTAAACCTGATTGAATTGATCTGCTCGGCTGGCGTGCCAGCGGTTTTCACGCAGATTCTTGCGATGCACGATCTGTCGCCAATTGCCCATTATTCCTACCTAGCAGTCTACATCTTGGTGTTTCTTCTGGATGATGCATTGATTTTTTTGTTTGCGATGATCTCTCTGCGGGCAGTGACGGCGACTGGACGATTTTCACGAATATCCCACCTGTTCGGCGGTATATTGCTTCTAGTGCTAGGTGCTGTATTGATGCTCAGGCCTGAGTTGCTCGGGTAAAGCCAAGCAACTAGTCCAATTTTTCGAGACGCTACTGTAGACTCAACATCAGCTTGCACCAACGCCAAACACGTGAAGAATTAGGCCAGGTCAAAGATCGGCTGTCAAAGCAGACATTTTCAGCGACCAGCCAGCTAACGAGTAGGGATGCCTCTTACACCGGACTGCGCTTCAATAAAAAGCCAATGATCAGGAGGGGAAAAGGTGAACGTGCTATATGCCGCGACTTGAAGGCCCAAGAGAACCAGACCGAAAACGTGGATCAACTTGTAAGTTTCATTTTTGTAAACTAGCAACAGAATTGAAACCGACTGACCGACGCATACTGCGGCGACAAATATACCAATATCAACCGCTAAAAGGTTGTATCCCAAAACTGCAGTGTAAGCCGAGAAGGCTGTCACAATAAAAACAGCAGTAGTAGCGAGGCTCACTCCTTTTGAACTTAAAATGTCCCGCCTCGAAACTTGGGGTAGCAGCGGCATCAGATATGCCCAAAACAATCCGGGCCAAAAGGCTAGTTTCAAATGCTCCCAAATTGACTCGTTTACTGCTGCTACAAGAGCCACTGGCGTCCAACTAGCAAGCAAAGCAAACGCAAAGTGAAGCCCAAACCCGAACAGGATCATAAAGACGGTGCCAACTGCTTCGAGCCAGACTAGTCGAAACGAGTTTTCCAACATGTTTGACCCCCCAATCCAGATCGTCGCGCAATATTCTTGGATGGTCAAAGTGAAGTGGCCTAAATGATAGTTCAGGTACTCAAGCAGTTTTCACTGCCAGTTTGGGTGGCCAATCCCAAATCTTTTTTAGCGCTTAATAAAGTTGATCCTTGCGGACGGTTCACCGCAGTTGATGTGATTGCTAAGCCAAAAAATTGACCGTAGGTTGGAACCAAAAGTGGGGTCCAGCATGTACGGCAATAGATGGGCAATATTAACAGTGGGTCTTATTCCTCTGGCAATGGCGTCCTGTACCAATTTGTATCAAAATGCTGATGTTATGCCTACTCGTACTGACGGGGCCGCTTTTTTTTCGAAAAACTGTAATTCTTGTCATGGCGTGGATGGTACAGGGGGCGGACCTGCAGCCGAAAATCTTTCCGTTGCGCCCACAGATTTGACAATGTTAAGCGCGAAAAACGGAGGCACTTTTCCTCAAGCCCGCGCACTAAGCTATATCTACGGCGACCCAGAGAACAGCCACCTATCTCGCGTTATGCCTCAATTTGGCGGAGAAATGGCAGAAGATCTCGTCCCCGTCGAAATTGAAGGTATCTTGACACCAACGCCACGCGAACTGGCGGGGTTGCTGTTTTACCTCGAAAGCATCCAACAGTAGACGAATGGATTGTAACTAAATTCTCAATTTGACAATTCGCTGTGTCTGTCGATTGGTACCTTCCAGAAAACCCACTTTGCCTTTAGAAACTGAATTACCCGTAGAAATTTACTTTAAGACTATGCCATTGGGATCAGCTTTGCCGGTCATTGGCGCATCGACAGCGGCTTTATCGATTTCGAACAGCTCGGCGTTTTCGAGAAGAGTGGTTACCACCCAACTCCCTTCGCTTTCGCGCAGGCCATAGCCATAACCGCGCAGGCGAAAAGGCCCCTGCACCAGAGCAAACAAAGTCCCACTCACAAGACCGTCGCCTGAAATACCTTGGTTTGTTGGTACTTTTACTCCAAAGACGTTATGTAGGCAGTCAATGCGTCCACCGACCCTGAGTTCAGGTAGATTCCGAAATTCGGCATTCCGCTGTGGATTGACGGAAACCAAATTCGGGACCGGATTTGCTCTTCAGAGCGAAACTTGGCGATAGCGGCGAAGGCCGGAGGGTGTTCTTTCATGGCACCATCTCTGCTCACATCGTGGCAGCGCACACAGTATTCTCGGGCGATCTCACCGCCCTCCTCTGCTGTTCCTTCAGCTAATATTGGGCTGGCCAGTACAAGGGTTAGGATTATCGCAGCACGTTTCATGTTCTCTCCTCCTCCAAATGCAACAATGCCTTAAGGTCGGCTATTCCCCATTGATTCACATCAATGACCTAGCGGCGGGCTACCACCTTTGCGATGAACCGCACGTACAGCATCTGTGCCAACGCCCAATCAAGTCATCATGGGGATGGAGCAGACGTCAATGTCTCAACTGGCCGAGGCCGCGCGTGAGAGCATGTCGTTAGGCCAAACCGAGGGACTTGCTTCCGTCATGTTTACGGATGTTGTGGCATCTTCTGTCATCGCAAAAACACTAGGGGACCGTGCGTGGTCTGCGAAGATCAATGCTCATTTTGCGGCAGTAAGACGGGTCATTGAAGCGAATGGAGGCCAATTCGTCAAAACACTTGGCGATGGTACGATGTCGTCTTTTGCGTCAGCTCGATCTGCAATGTCGGCAGCAGGTAAAATTCAGCGTGATCTGGCGAACGAAATTGCCGAGCCCCGGCTCGCCGTCAGAATTGGAGTTCACACTGGCGATGTAGTGCAGTCCCATGAGGATTTCTTTGGCTCGGTTGTCAATATTGCCGCTCGTATCGCGGCTGTTGCGGGTCGAGGCGAGGTTCTTGTGTCTGACGTGACGCGTGCATTGGTTGGTGATGATCCAAACCTGAAGTTTGAACTTTTGGGCGAATTTGAATTGCCGGGTCAACAAGGTGCAAGCATTTTGCATGCCATGAATTGGCGATCTTGACCTTCTGAAGTGATGGTCCGCTTTGGGCTCGGTGCAGACGTTCGCTGCAACTTGCTTGAACGACCGCTGTGCGGACGAAGGAGCCATTGCCTCCAGCCGCGCGCCTTATCTGTCAGGCATCGAGAAAACCCCGGAGCGCCTGGATAAACACATCGAATGTTGGGTGGCCAGGGACAGGCAGGTGGTTCGCGCTTTCCAACACCAACAGCTCCGAGCCGGGAATGCCTGCAGCAAGTTTCTTCGCCTGCACCAAGGGATGTATTGAATCGTTACGACCTTGAATGATCAGAGTCGGGCATTCGACATTCTTCAATACATCGATGATTGATGCATTGTTGGACCGGTCGCGGTGATCGAGCATGAATTTCTGAGAGGCGCTTTCCTGCATTAGTCCCACCATTTGCCGCACGCCTTCGGCCGGACCCTCGGGAAAATAGGCCGTGAGAAAGGCAGTGGCGATCCCGCCTTCATGCTGGTCCCAACCTGCCTCCATCATAGCCTTCAAGACCTCGGGCTGGCCTTGCGCCTCACGAATCCCGCGGCCCTCTGCATACCCGCCAACCATGACAAGGTGTGTGAGCCTCTCAGGATGCGTTGCAGCGAATAGGACGGCTGGCAAACACGCACCAGATTCGCTCATGAGAGCAAATCGGTCTAACCCGGCGGCATCGGCAACGGCGACCATATCCTCGACATTCTCTTCGATGCTAAGCGCTTCATCCAACGCCTCCGACAGACCCGTTCCGGCCCAGTCCATTTGAATGAGCGTACGACCCTCTCGATAGGCATCATAGCCATCTCGCAAGATCGGTATGTGCCACGCCTTCTCCTTGCTAAGCGGCGGACCATCAAGTTGAAACAGCGGTGGCCCGGAACCGGAAACAAGATAGGCCAAAGAGTGCCCGCGCTTTGAGATCGTGTATCGCACCTTGGGAGCCATTGGTTTTTCCAAATTTGGGCGGTCGGTGGCGTCGCCGCCTGTAACAACAGCAACCATTTCCAGACCTCGCCCGTGATGTGTCCGAATTACCTTCTGCTGCTTTCCGTTGTCTCCAATCGCACGGCGTGCTGCAGCGATCCGGGCGCTGACGGCACTTTCGGAAACGACGCGTCCGCCCCAGACGGCGTCAATGATCTCATCTTTGGTCACTAATCTTGAAGGGTTCTCCGCCAGAAGCCGCAGCAAATCGAAAACTTGCGGTTCGATGGCAACTTCCAGACCGGCGCATTTCAGTCGGCGGCTGGCAGTGTCGAGTTCGCAATCTCCAAAACGGTAAAACAATGAGACAAACCTTTGATCCAAGCTGATCTTTGAAATTCTAGACAAATCCAAATGAATTCACAGGGATTTCTAAGGGCTGTCTTCAAGCGAAGATCTTTTACCCCTGTCACAGTGGCAACAGGAACAAGGAGAAAGACGATGAATGCCCCTTTTGATACCGCCCTGCTCAAGCATTTGCCCGATCACCTATCCCCGCTGACCGAAGCTGATCGCGCTGCCGAAAAACTATCGCGTCCCTATCGCCCAACGTTCCATGAGTTCGCGGCGCAGGTTTTCTCCGCGGTGCCACGGCATCGAAAATCTGAGTTGCCACGAACTGCGGCAACTACGCGGCTGTGAAAATCGAAAGACCAATTTGGGCTCAACGCAGTCACCTGACTGATTTACTCAGATGACCGGTTAGCGGCTTTGAGCGGACGTTCAACCCAGAAAACTCGGACTTTCGACCAGGAACGACCGCTCTCACCAAAAGCGGTCGCTGTCCCAAATCTTGGCTACGACCGGCTTGCGGACATTTCTGCCGTTTGATGACGCAGCAAAATACGTCAAGTCTCGCAGCTCAAGTCGCTAAGCTGGTCTCGACATGGAGGCGTTGTTTTCGCAATGCGGTCGTAGCTGGATCAAAATGTATCTGACTGCACTACGAAACCGCACCGACCGACTTGATCCGGGTTTTTCTGACTTCACCTTGATAAGTGTGCTAGAGAATTGCTGCACGATTGCGAGCAAGCAAGGAGCTTGAAATGGCTGCTATTAGCCCCCCGGTTTGTGATTTTGGCCAACCTGCGCCAGACTTCGTGCTGCCCGGCACTGATGGAAAAATTTATAATCTTGCCGATGTAAAAGGCACCAATGGAACGTTGGTAATGTTCATTTGCAATCACTGCCCATACGTTTTGGCGATACTGGACAAGATAATCCGCGACAGCTCAGACTTGATGGCTCTTGGTGTCGGTGTGGTCGCAATATGTTCAAATGATGCGCAAAAATATCCAGCCGACAGTTTTGAGAATATGAAGCTTATGGCTTCAAAACACTCTTTTCCCTTCCAGTATCTGCATGATGAGAGCCAGTCTGTTGCAAAAGCATTTGGTGCAACCTGCACTCCAGATTTCTTCGGCTATAATGCTGAGCTCAAATTGCAGTACCGGGGTCGATTGGACGCAACGCGCATGACACCTGGTCAGCAAGTTCTCCCACGCGAATTGTACGAAGCTATGAGGCTGGTCGCGGAGACTAGTCAGGGTCCCAAAGAGCAAACGCAATCCATAGGTTGCTCAATAAAATGGAAATAGTACGAGTGACCGGGACTGCCGCTCGAAGCAGTTGTACACAATAATTCGAATGAATGTCCGCTTTGCATCAGCGCCTCTATTGGTGCAACGCCGCGATCGAACCTCAAGCAGTGCTGATCGATCAACTCTATGACGTTTCGGCCGCCATTCGGCTTTCGCGGTGCCAAATGTAGATTCCAGATGTCGCAATGATCAAAGCTCCTGTGTAAGTGAGCCAGTCGGGATACTCTCCAAAGAGTACAATGCCCCACAGAATTGCGAAGAGTAAGCCTGCGTAAGAAAACGGCGCCAAGGCACTAGCCTCTGCAACCATAAATGCGCGGATCAGGCAGAAATGCCCTAGTGCACCTACGATACCGATTAGTGTCATCAAAACAATTGAAGTTAAATCTGGCGGGACCCAAAAAAACGGAACGATCACACTGACAACTAAGGCACCGAAAGTCGCTGTATACAGCAAAGATGTCCAAGGGTCTTCATCGCGACCCACAAAGCGTGTCGTAAGTGCATAACCCGAATAGGCCACGGCGGCACAAAGCGGCAGCAGCGCGGCGTTTGAGAACACATCTGAACCAGGGCGAATTATGATCAGTGCACCCACCAAGGCTGTGCAAACACCAATCGCTCTTCGCGGGCCAAAACGCTCGCCAAGGATCAGAGCGGCGCCCACAGTAATTAACACAGGGTTGAGCGACATGATCGCCGCCGCATTCGCCAGACCAAT
Organism: Ruegeria sp. YKSD179; assembly: GCF_059612885.1. Taxonomy (NCBI): domain Bacteria; kingdom Pseudomonadati; phylum Pseudomonadota; class Alphaproteobacteria; order Rhodobacterales; family Roseobacteraceae; genus Ruegeria; species Ruegeria sp. YKSD179. The sequence goes on from NZ_JBXWRL010000043.1 coordinate 10,242, forward strand.
AGATACAAAACCAAAGAAGAAGAATGACGTTGCGATGAGCAAAAACACGGATCGAAGCAATTGCAAACCAGGATACCCTGTTTTCAAAACCGCCTTCATTCGAGGAGCAACCAGAAGTGAAACCACAACTGTTTGTCCGGCATACCGCGCCCAGATCGCCATGACTGTATCAGTTCGGTTTGCCACCTCCTTTGCCATCGCATCCATAACGCTGAAGAAAAACATTGTCGCAATTATTAGTAAGATACCTCGTCCAGCATTGCTTAGGTTGGATTTTGGTACCATGTGGTGTGTCTTCCATTTGTATCGCACGGGCAGGCGGGGTGGACTTAATTAGTTCCATTAAGCATCCCAGAAATGTGCATCTACCGTTTCCACAGCCTAATCCAAATAAGATCTTCACCATATTCTGTTTCAGCAAAAAACACCGTTTCAATTTGTCTAATTTAGGTTCGACCTGGTCATCCGAGTCTTTTTCAGGTCAGCGATTGCAGGCTCACTGCCGACGTTCAGGACAAAATTTCAAAACCCGACCATAAATGGCTGCTTCCCAAAGGAGCGGACGTTGGTGAAAAACGCGGCTATGTCCGAGTCGCGGACGAAGCAGACGTTCATCAGGCTTTGAATGTCCTCTTCCAGGTACTCGATAGCGGCCGGGGTCATTTTTGAACCTACTTAGCGTGTTCTATGGCCATTAAACACAAGAGCTCGAACATGATTGAAGCTCCCAGAAATGCTGTGCCGCCACTTTTGTCAAAGGGCGGAGAGACCTCGACCAAATCTGCTGCGACGATGCGCAATCCTTTCAATTCGCGAACGACTTGAACGGCTTCATAAGAATTTGGACCGCCAATTTCAGGCGTACCTGTTCCCGGCGCGAAAGCCGGATCGACAAAATCAATATCGTAAGACACGTAAGTGTCGGTTGGTCCCACAATATCTCGGGCCTCTTCCATCACGCTCGCCACGCCCCGCGAATGGAACTCCTCGATTGGAATAACGCGAATACCGACCGATGACGCAAAGTCCCGATCTTCGCTGTCATATGTTGTTCCGCGAATGCCGATCTGGACCACCTTCTTGGGATCAAGCAATCCCTCCTCGACAGCACGCCGGAATGGCGTCCCGTGTGTGTACTTTGTTCCACCGAAATAGCTATCAAACAGGTCCGTGTGACTGTCAAAATGTATCATTGACAGCGGTCTATCCTTGGCCATTGCGCGCAAGACCGGTAGTGATGTCAGATGATCACCTCCCGCGGTGAGAGGACGAATGCCAGCAGATCGAACGGTTTCGTAGAAAGCAGTCACTCGCTCCATAGTATCCATGAGATCAGCTGGGTTTGGAGAAACGTCGCCCAGATCCGCACAATTGGCAACTTCAAAGGGGCGGACACCTGTTGCCCCGTTTTGCGCGCGGATCATTGTCGACATGTCGCGCAATTGACGTGGGCCGTGGCGTGGACCGGAACGGTTAGTCGTGCCGCTGTCCCAAGGTACTCCAATCAGGCCAATATCGACCTCGTTAATCCGATCATCTGAGAGAGCCACATGTGGCAATCGCATAAAAGTTGCGACGCCGGCAAAGCGGGGAAGGTCGAAACCGGATACCGGTCGAAAATATGTGTCTGTCAAACTTAGTCTCCCGTGGTCTCACAACTTCGACCAGTTTGACGCGTCAATCACGCGATTGCACCTCCTTCGATCGGTCGCGAATGCGGCCTTCTGGCTTAGACCGCGGTATGCGACCTCGTGAAGACAGAGCTTTATGATTTCCTTCAATGCTTTGCGGCACTGCCGCGCCGCTTCTCGCGATACGCAATCAGTAGACCCGAAGAAAAAATCACCGCCCCACCGATCCAGGTGAAGACGTCAGGAACCTCAGAAAAGACCACCAGTCCGATCAGGGCTGTCCAAACAAGCTTCAAAAAATCGAATGGCATTAGCGCGGTTGGGTCGGTTTCCTTGAAAGCCTGACTGAGGGACACCTGGGCCATTGATCCAAACACACCGATCAGCGCCAACCAGAACAAGTTGTTCCAAGACACTGGCTGCCAGACCCAGATCGCTGGGCCTATCGAAAACAAGCAAAGGAAAATACCCATGTAGGCCACGATGGTGATACTCGAGTCTGTATGTGACAAAATCTTGATTTGCATCATCGCGACTGCCCAGAGCAGGGCAGAGCCAGTTACCAAAAGGGCGCCTGTATCTAGAGGGATGATACCTGGGCGCAGAATAATCAACATGCCAGCAAAACCGAAGGCTATTGCCATCCAGCGATACAGGCGAAACCGTTCCCCCAGGAACAGCACACTCAGTAGAGCCATAAAAATGGGGGCCGCAAAGCTGAGGGCGGTCACGGTGGCGAGCGGGGTCAAGCTGAGTGCCGTGAAGAACATGAACATCGCCAAGATGTTTATTACCCCACGCATTGCGTGAAGCCCGATGCGTTCTGTTCGCAGCATTTCGAACCGCGAACGAAGAAGGATCGGCAACAGGACGACTAAGCCAAAGAGATTGCGAAAAAAGGCCACCTGAACTGGCGGTAATTCCTGCGAGACGAAGCGCACTAACGCGTGCATGACCGAAAATGCGACGGTCGAAATGCACATAAGTTGAATGCCGCGCATCGCTGGCGATTGTCGTGCCCAGCGAGTGCGCACACTAGCGAGATCAATTCGAAATTCGTGCAAGTCGTCGCGGGCAGTTCTGTTTTCTGAGACCAGAGTCACCGTTACAACATGTTCTTACTAGTTGCCATCGGGTCGTGTCAGACAAACTTGGCCATGCGCTCAACCCAGGCATTGCTGAAAGCCATTTGAGATTATTTGGGGGACGCTATCCTTTAGGGTTTTCCGGGCAAAGCTGAACGACCGCTTCGGGCTCAAAGCGGACTTGCGGCAACGCAGCGGTCGGGCGCCTACCCGATCCCCAAAAGCGGTCATCACAAGAATTGTTATGATCTCGCCACTTCAGCAGCTTAGCATCCTAAGTGGATATGACAGATAGTCAGGAAGGTGATGTATCGTTTTTTTCCATATGCAAGAACCGGACGTTTATTTGAACTGGGCCTAACTCCGAGCTGCGGACGAAAGCTTCTTTGACCCATCGAAACGAATTTCACTCACAACCAAAGACTAAACAAAGCACTTTACTCGCTTAAACCCGCATCGCGCAGAGATTGCTCCATGCGTTGTCTATACCCGGCATCTTCCAAATGCAGGAGGGTCATGATGGAGGACGGGGATGTGTCAAATCCCAGCATTTCGTATTCTTCGAGAAGCCAGAGCGCGTCATCCTGACGCCCCATGGCCCCATAATTCGCGATCTGGAACCTCAGGCAGTACGGTGAAGATGGCATCTTGGCCAGACACTGGCCCAGAGCGGTTTCGGCTGCTTCATATTTCTCATCCAGAAAAAGCGCTTGTCCGAGCAGAAAGTAGTACCAGAACGGTGCGTTCGGATGGGTCGAAACAACAGGCTCGATGATTGAGACGGCTTCTCCGGCCTTACCCTGAAATGTTTTGAGCGAGGCGTAGAAAATTCGTGCATCATCATTGGCGGGCTGCAGCGACATTGCCTTTTCCAGATGTATTTCCGCCTTCGTGAAGTCGTCTTCAGCGGAAATGGAATGCAACCGCCCTGCAGCATAATGGGCGAGCCAGAGATCGGGATCGATGGAAAGCGCCTTGTCCGCAAAATAGAGCGCTTTTTCCTCGTCTGCCGCGCTCAGAGCCGACCACCCGTTTTCGAGGCGAATGGCATAGATCGCCGCCAGTTCCGCATAGGCACGCGCGTAGTTCTGGTCCAGTTCAATGGCCTTGAGAAAATGCCTTTCAGCCACATGGCTCGTTTCTTTGGAGAACGCCGTTGCTGCCTGACGGCCCAAAATGATCTGCTTGTAGGCATCTGGGTTGCTGGTTCCGGTTCCGCGCAGGCGGTCAAGGTCTTTTTCGGTGACCTTACCACTTATCTCAGTCGCAACATCTTCTATGATGCGGTCTCGGAACTCGACCAATTGCTGCAATGAACCATCATATGCTCCGGCCCATGTGATTGTTTCCTTTTCACCATCTATCAACTCGACGGCAATCCTGAGTTGATCATCGCGAATAAACATACTCCCATCTACGACATATCTGGCCCCGAGCGATCTGGTGGCTTCAATTGCCTCAAGCCCATGGCTGGTGACCGAAAAGGCCAAAGAACTCGGAACGACGCTCACTCCCGAAACCTCTGCCAACCGGATAGTCAGGTCTTGTGAAATACCGTCAGAAATCGCCCTGTCGCCAGAAGATCCCCCTGAGTTTTTGAACGGCAGAACCGCGACGACATCCCGTAAGACTTGCTTCTCGTGGGGAGGTTCGGGTCGCATCACCCACCCAAAAATTGCGAGGCACAAAGCCAGACCGGCAACCGCATAGGGCCATTTCCGAGCCAGCTTTCCCCGCTTGTGTCGGCGTGCGGCATCTTGAGGCCAGCAGAATAGCTCCAGCGATCTCGAGATGTTCTTGACCTTTTGCTTTCCCAATGGCGCAAAATCTTCGCTGATTTTACCGACGATCTGATCCGCAACAACGGCGGAGATCAGGATGCCGCCCACTGGGGCCAGCGGCTCCAATCGGGCGGCGATGTTCAAACCATCACCAAGTAGGGTGTCGCCCTCTTCTGCGACGTCGCCGAAATGCACGCCTATCCGCAGTTGAAACACATCTTCGTTGCAGCCCGACAGGTCTTTCTGGATGTCCAAAGCGGATCTTACTGCACTGACCGACGTTTCAAAGGTTGCAATGACGCTGTCGCCTGCGGTTGCAAATATCGAACCACCATTGCGCGCGATCACCTCGTCGACCACGGATCGCGTATTCGAAAGTGCTGCAATGGCACTGGCTTCGTTCGCTTCCACACTGGCGCTGTAACCAACGGCGTCCGCAACAAGAAAGCATGCCAGCCTGCGCGGCATTCGGAAAACCTCGCTGTCAGAACTTGTGAGTTAAATCCTAAGTGAAATTGTATCACGCGTCCATTTGGGCGGACCCTCAGACAAAATTTTCAGTACAGAGTGGACCATTTGTCCACGTCTGCTTCGGGCTCAACGCAGTCATCTGAGTCTTTCAGTCAGATGACGGCTTAGGATCGGATAGCGGTCATTGTTGGTGGTCATTTCGAGGAATTTCGCCTGAAGGTCTGCATTGAACGGCAGCGGACGTTCGCTGAAATCTGCTCAAAGTCTGCTTTGCGGACTAAGCGGTCGTCCCACTTTCGCGCGAAAGACGCCTAAAACTGCGCAGTCAGTGTCTGCCGATTTAGGGAGGAATAGTCCAGTAACCAGTTGCGTTTGGTCATCGAATTTTCTCCCATCCAGTTTAATAGGACGGGCAGTTTAGCGGGCGTCGGCAAACGGGGTATGATTTAAGTCAAACCAGGTAGATTAAGCGGCCACACAAAACTATTCTGGCAGTCCGGCGGAACTGAGCGCTGTCCTTAGTCGCTCGGCAGTACTCGTGTCTCTATAGGGTGCAATGTAGATGAGGCTGGACAGCGTAAGATCCGGTTGAAGTGCCAAGGCTTCTTGAACCTCCCAATTCGCCTCCTCCATGTCTCCAAGTTCTGAATATGCCGCTGCAAGGAATAATCTGTTTCTGAGTGCTTCCGGATTTCTTTCGGTCGCCTCCAGGTTGTACCTAATCGATTCTTGGTAGTTGCCGAGGCTAAAGTGTACTTCCGCGATAGCGTTGAGGTAAGGAAATGGTGCGCGCGGGTTGAGAAGCAAAGCGTATTTGAAACCTTCCAATGCTTTCTCGGGTTCGCCCGCATAATGCCTGTTCCACGAACGCATGGCATAGGCATCTGCGTAATTCGGGTCCAATTCAATCGCACGCGCAAACGCTTCCTCGGCGGCCTCGAACTCTCGTCTGAACATTTGGACGAGGCCGAGCGTGGATTGTACCGCCGGCAGGTCAGGATCGTTGTTTTGCGCCTCAACTGCCAGTGACAGCGCACGATCTAGCATCAGCTCGTTGTTTTGCAGCATATCGCCGCTGCGATTGGTGTAACTGGTGGCCAAAAGTGCCCTGGCAAGAGCAAATTCCGGATCTATTTGTAGTGCTTGGCGCAAATATTGCTGTGCCTCGAGTCGACCAGTAGAATTGAATCTGAAGATTGCCTCCCATGCACGTAAATAAAGGTCGTATGCTTCGAGGCTTGAAGTATAGCGCTTGGAGAGCTGTCGCCTTTCATCTTCGGTCAACTGTATCTCTAAGGCTTCGATAATATCTGCAGCGGTATTGTCCTGGAGCTCAAAAAGATTTTCCAGTTCTCCGTCATATCGATCAGCCCAAAGTTGCAAACCTGTATGCGCATCCGTCAGGCTGACATTTATCCTTACCGTTGGACCCGACCTTTGGATGCTTCCTTCGACAACATATCGAACACCTAACGCCTTTCCGACCGACTTAGGATCTGTCGATTCACCGCGGTCTCGGAACGAAAAGCTGGTGTTGCGTGCAATGACCAGCAAATCGCCAACATGACTGAGATCCGTAATCAGATTGTTTGTCATGCCGTCAGAAAAATATCGTTGGCCTGGGTCGCCGGACAGGTTGTCAAACGGCATTACGATAACCGACGGTTTCTCAAGTGCTGACTGCATTGCGGTCACATCGGAAGACTCGGGCATTTCCTCTAGTTTCGTCTTTTCCAAAAAATATATTGCAAGAAGCGCAACAACGACCGCCAGTCCGATCAGAGCGCTTACTTTTCGAAAGAAGTTTCGATTGGGAGCCCGTTTCTTCCCAGTCGCGCGCAAGAAATATTCAACGTCGGAGTTTCGCTTTGCGTGGAAAATACGAATGGGTTTTGGAATGTTTTTTACTTCAACCTCTCCGACATCCTCAAAAGATATTTCCTTGGCGCCCTGCAAGTGTTCTTTCACTACTGCGGTCACTGCTATGCCACCTGGCTCTGCCAACGCTTCTACGCGCGCAGCGACGTTAACTCCGTTCCCATAAATGTCGTCGGCATCGACTATGACCTCACCCAGATTTAGGCCAATTCTCAAAAAAAATGGTGTCGTTTCCTGACTATCTTTTTGCACTTCCATCAACTGTTCTTGGATTTCCAGCGCACAGAGCATGGCTTCGGTCACACTTGAGAACTCAACCAGCAATCCGTCGCCAATGTTTTTTACGATTCTCCCAACGTGATAGGAAATCACCGGTTCCAACAGGTTGGAACGAACTTTCAAAAGACGGTTGAGCGTGCCCTCCTCATCATTGGCCATATGCTGGGAGTAATCTACTACGTCCAGCATCATTATCGCGGCCAACCGCCTCTGAGGGTGCTCATTCATACAGTTTGACTTTCCCGGAGCACCTACAATCATAGTCCGCTTAAAAAGAGCCCACAACTACGCATCATGGATGCTGTTTCTACAAAACAAATGATTTCGATCAGGCTGCTCTGGGCTCGGTGCGGTCATTCGGCAAAATTCCGTCAAAGTCTGCCTTATGGACAATCCTACCGTTAAAATTGGCTACAGGCATCTCCGTGCACACCCATGAGCATCTCGATGGCGTCGCCCGCGAACTCAACGAGCGGCCAAGAAAGACCTTGAATTACTTCTCACCCGCAGAGAAGTTCGAAGAGTGTGTTGCGTCGATCGGTTGAACCGGCAGGACTAAACTGATGTTGAACGAATTGACCGTGTGGGTATGGGGATCCCACGCTGCCAGACAAGATAAAAAATCGTGCGCTTTCACTCACGCCAAATACCATAGGAGCATAAATTTGACGACTCAACGAAATGCCGGCGTTGGGTGCTTTGGAGGCTGATATTTAAGCAGTAACGGCATCAATAATGTCCAACAGGACCCTTTTGTTCCGGTTAAATTGGCAAAAGATGCTCGGGAGATTACCAGTCGACGTTTTCACGCGCTTTAAGGTCTGCTCCGATGGCAGAACTTAATTGGACGCTACGTTTGCCGGCGGTTCCAAACCTGAGATTTCGAGGATCAATTTTCGACGGATTGCTTCTGCAAGATCGTCTTCATTCGCCGCAGTTACGACAAAGGCGCCGATACCACCGATTATCTGCTGCTCGTAGATTTCGGCGAGATCCGGATAACGGCCCGGCGTGTCGCAGAACCGGCAAAGGATTGGAAGCCCGTTGATCGTTATGCCAGACGCAACCACTTCCGCTCGTGCGGTTGATATCGCGGGTCCTGAAAAACTGTTCGGGCTGTCACCCGAGAAATCTATAACTTTTCGCCAACCTTCAAAATCGTTCTGCTCTATGAGCCTCTTCGCGTCGAGCAAGGCTGCCCCGATTGCATTTCGCCCATAGGCTTGCCGAGGCGGGCCTATCAATGCTTCTGCAAATACCTGTGCGCTTTTTGCTCCATCGATTTTGGTCCAATCGACAACAATTGCGGTATTCGCAGCCCACTCAACATAGGTCACCGCTATGGCGCCATAAGCTGACTCCTGTATTGCAGCAAGCACGCGAGGATCGGTGATTGCGTCAGCGTATCCTTGGCGCTGAAACTCGATTTCCGCCTCGGTTATTGATCCGGAAGCATCTGCCAGCAAAACGAGTTCAAGCTCCACCTCTTCTGAAAGAGCAGGCAAACCTAATAGGATGAATAGCACGGACAGGATACGCATACAGAAAGGGTAGCGTATCTCTACAACTTTGAAACCGCTTAACGCATGATACGGTTTTTTATCCTAACAACTAAAATTCCACCCAGTTGGTGGGTGGCAACGAAAGAATCCGAACCGTCGAACCCGCCAGGCCTCGACCTTCAACAACTCTGCTTTACCTCTTGTTCATGCGTTGGATTGCAGTTCTATTTCTCTTTGTTCCCGGGATCGCGTACTCGAATGACTGGGACTTTTACTCCGAGCCTGGAGCAATCGCGATTATGCGTCATGCGCTTGCTCCTGGTACGGGTGACCCGGCAAACTTCGAAATTGGTGATTGCGCGACACAGAGGAACTTAGACGAGCGTGGTCGGGAGCAAGCACGAGCCATCGGCGCTGCATTGCGAGAGCGGGGCATTAGTTTCGACGCAGTGCTCAGCAGCCAGTGGTGCCGAACTCTCGAAACGGCTGAGCTCCTCAATGTGGGGCCCGTCAGTGAAGCTCCACCCCTCAACTCATTCTTCGGCGATTATTCGACACGGGACAGCCAGACAACCCAGACACGCAACCTGATCGCTAAAACCTCAGGTCGTTTGATGCTAGTCACCCATCAGGTGAATATTTCCGCCCTCACGGGACAGAATACGCGATCCGGCGAGGTTCTCATAATTCGATCCACAGCAAATGGTGTCGAAGTTCTTGGCAGCATTATGATACAGCCGTAATTCAAGCGGTTGAGGCAAAGCTTACGTCCACCCGTGGCCAATTGAGATTTTTCAACCATTTCCTAATTCATTTATTCGGGTCCGAAGAGGAAACCGACCACCCAAAATCAAGGCCACTTTAGGTAAGTTTTTTTGACCCAAAACCGTAATTCTATCTTTTTTGCGACAGGCAGTAACGTGCCGAGGCACACAAATAAGGGTTTCGTGCATAGTCACGCAACCAAGTCTCTCAGCTAATAAAATAATGCAACAAAGACGATATTGACAGTTGCTCTTACCGACCCAGCGAACTGTGCATGCTCGCACATCGCTGGTGCGCGTCTAGACCGAACACTTCATTGATCTAGCTCCCACCCAATAATCTTTTTGGAGACATCCTGATGAGCACCACCGCAAAACTATCCCGACGGACAATCCTTGCTGCAGGCGCTGCTTTGCCACTGGCTGCAGGGGCAACCGTTCAACCGAGTGCAGCACTTGCCGGAGCGAACGGAGCAAGGACCCCGAACGCAAGTAAGTATTCGTTCAATCTCGGTAATTTTGAAGTGTCGACGCTTCTCGTTGGAACTCGTACAGTCGAAGAACCCCAAAAGACATTTGGGATGAATGTATCTTCTGACGAGTTCAAGGCTGTTTCAGAAGAGAACCTCATTCCAGCCGACAAAACCCATTTCTTTTTCACGCCGACCGTTGTGAACACTGGCGTACAGGTCGTTTTGTTTGACGCTGGCCTTAATGCAGCAGGCACAACAGCAGCTCTTGAAGCGGCAGGCCTGGCGCCCAATGATATCGACATTGTCGTGATCACGCACATGCACGGCGATCACATTGGTGGTTTGACGGGCGAGGATGGCGCCCCGACCTTTGCAAATGCCAGCTATGTCACAGGGCAGCTCGAGTACGACACGACCGCCGACGCTGAAAACGAAGCATTCGATGCCAAGGTTCGTCCGCTTGCGGACAAGATGACGTTTATTGGAGATGGCGACACGGTCGTTTCCGGTATCACTGGTATGGCGGCCTTCGGCCATTTACCTGGTCACATGATCTACATGCTGGAAAGCGGTGGCAAGCAGCTCGTAATTACGGCGGACACGACCAACCATTATGTCTGGTCGCTTGCTTATCCTGACTGGGAAGTTCGTTTTGACCGTGACAAGGCAGCGGCGGCTACAACTCGCCGAAAAGTCTTGGGCATGCTTGCCACCGAACGGATGCCCTTCATTGGCTATCACATGCCGTTTCCCGCTGTCGGCTATGTTGAAACGCGTGGCGACGGCTTCCGTTTTGTGCCGCACACCTATCAGACGTTGCTGTAGACTAAAGGCTGCGACTTGCGACTGAAGCAATAGCGGGGCGCATTATTGCGCCCGTTCAGCTAATTGATCTGTGGTAAGTTGCGATGAAAAGGGAGATTTCCGATGCAGATTGGGAAAGCCGGGAAGGCAATAACATCCATTTCGACAGCAACTCACGACACCATCACGGTACGAAACCATGACCTAGCACACGAATTGATGGGCAGTGTAACTTTTACCGAGTACTTTTATTTGTTGACGACTGGGCGCAAACCAACACCGGATCAGGCCTACTTTCTTGACGTCTTGCTGGTTTCGATCGCGGAGCATGGGCTGGTTCCAACCAACCAAGCTGCCAGGATGACTTACGCAGCTGACCCCGATTTCCTTCAAGGAGCAGTAGCCGCTGGACTGTTGGGCTGCGGCAAGGTTATTCTCGGAACGACCGAAATAGCAGGACGCTTTCTTCAGGAAACACACACCCGGATCGCGAAAAATGGCGAATCGCTGGACGACATCATTGTCGAGATGCGCGATGATGGCAGGCGCATTCCAGGCTTCGGACACCCCCTTCACAAGCCAATAGACCCTCGCGCGCAACGCATTCTTAACCTTGCCGAAGAACGGAAGGTCATGGGCACATACACACAGCTCGCCCGTGAGATAGAAGGTTCTGTGTCTCGCTTTTGGCCGAAGCCCTTACCGATGAACGTCTCTTTCGCAATTCCCGCAGTACTCCTCGATTTGGACTTTCCGCCTTCAGTGCTTAAAGCGGTCCCCATTCTGGCTCGCACGGCAAGTCTGTTAGCTCACCTCGCTGAGGAGAGCGAAACGCCTATCGGATTTACGTTGGCGCACCACGCGGAGATGGGCGTCAACTTCAAACCAACCAGGTCGTGAAATGGGCCAGCTAAAACTGTCTGACTTGCCTTGGAACGAACTCGCCGCTGCGAATGATGCGGCATACCGGAAGCAGCTTGCGTATCTCTGGGAACACTCCGAGTTCTACCAGATAAAGCTCGCCGCGGCGGGAATAGCCTCGGCCGAAGAAGCCGGGGGACTCGACGACGTTTCGAAGTTGCCTTTCACTGAAAAAGACGAGCTACGTGCGTCGCGAGACGAAGATCACCCCATTGGGCGTCATCTTGCGGCCTCCATGACGGAAATCGTTCGGGTGTACTCGACCAGCGGGACTACAGGAACACCCAGTTACATCCCGCTTACTGCTGATGATTTGGCTAATTGGGTTGAAATTTCAACTCGATCTTATGGCGCCAGCGGATTGTCCAAGGGCGAACGTATGGTTACGACGTATAACGCCGGGCCGTTCGTTGCGGGCGTGACGCTGGACGCTTTTGCTAAACTCGGGGTCTGTCACATTCCAGTTGGTGCTGGAAATACCGAGCGCTTGATGACTGCTATTCAACTCCTAAAGCCTACCGTTCTCGGCTGTACGCCGTCTTATGCGCAGTACCTTTCGGAATGGGCGTTCGAGCGTGGAGTCGATACTGCTACGTCCTCGGTGAATAAGATTCTCGTCGCCGGAGAGCCCGGGGGTGGCGAACCCGCAATGCGGCAACGCATTGAAAATGCTTGGGGTGCGCGGGTGACTGAAGCAATGGGAATCGGTGACATATCTGTGTCGCTTTGGGGGGAGTGCACGCATCAGAACGGAATGCACTTCTCCGGCGCAGGTTTTGTTCACTTCGAACTTATTGACCCTGAAACCGGCACCAGCATCCCCATCGAAGACGGTTCAGAGGGCGAGTTGGTCTACACCCACCTTATGCACCAAGCTGCACCTCTTCTTCGCTTCCGCTCACGTGACAGGGTACGTCTAAGCACTGGAGCTTGTCCATGCGGCCGAGATACCCCGCGAGTGCGTTGCATCGGACGGACCGATGATCTTTTGATTGTGCGCGGCGTCAACGTGTTTCCTTCCGCTGTGCGAGACGTCGTCGGAAAAATCGGGGTTGAGGTCAGCGGAGCAATCTCGATCAGGCCAAAGACTAAATCAGTTAAGCAAGCACCACCATTACCAATCGTCGTCGAGTTGGCAAAAGACCAAGAAGCCGACGTTGGGCTGTCCAGTCTCATTCGCAAGCGCCTGCGTGACGAACTGCTGGTGACGACCGACATTACTTTAGTTCCTTTCGGCACTCTGCCCAGAACGGATTACAAGTCAAAGTTGGTCGATTGGTCCGAAACGGAATGAAGCCAAAATAGGGGGGCAAACGAAATGGAAAAGAGCAACGACCTGCGGAAAATCCAAACGCAGGGCGTCCACCACATAACGATTATCGGAGCGGACCGGAAAACCTCCATCGACTTTTGGGAAGGCGTGTTGGGCATGCCGTTCGTCTTCGATCAGCCGAACCTCGACAATCCGAACGAAGGGCACATTTACTTCGATCCCGGTGACGGTCGTTTAATCACGATCTTCACAAATGAGGACCGCAAGCCTAACCCGACCGCTGTTCCCGAGGACATCGGATCGCTTCACCATCTTGCGTTGAACGTGAGCCAGGCGACGTTCTGGCAAGTTCCGTCGAGACTTGACGCACGTGGCGTCGCGCATTCCGGCCCTGTTGATCGTGGGTTTATGGATTCAATCTACTTCCGCGATCCTCTCGGCCTTCGGATCGAATTGGCTTCCTATCGTTTTGAGCCGCCCGAAGGCTGCCGCCACGCCGACGTGATGATCGAAGCTCACCGTATCCGGGTGACGAGGGGAGATCACCATATCGACAAGGAACATCTTGCTGACGCCATTGAGCTCCTAGTGCGTAGGGATCAGCAGTCCCTGTCTACGGATCGCTCGGCTCGAAACCCTTACTCCTAAATAGTGTCAGGTAAGTATGGCTTCCTTTACGTGTTGAAAAGAAAGTTAAGATGGATAATTTTTCGACCCAACTCTGTCAACGCATTGGCCTCCCGGGCGCGCTTTCAGTGCTGCTTAAAGAGTATCCCCGCGAAGGCTGGGAAGCACATCCAGGCTTTGAAGGCCTCGTCCGCTTTTGGCTGGACCGCCACATGATGTTCCGTCGGCTTTTGGAAATGCTGACGACTGAAACCGAGAAACATTTGGACCAAAAAACGGACCCGATGGTCTTCAAGGCGCATGTATCAAAGCTTGGCTCGATGCTGGTTGGCGAACTAAACGGTCATCACAATATAGAGGACGCTCATTACTTCCCCGTATTGGCGAAGAAGGAGGTCAGAATACAACGCGGTTTCGAAATCCTTGACCGTGATCACCACGCTTTGGATGATATCTTGCATCGTTACGTTGAAGCGGCGAATGCAGTGATAAATGCCGAACTCCAATCAACTCGAGAGATTGGTAAGTTCCTCAAAGAGACAAATGCACTTAAGAGTTTGTTGTCCCGCCATTTGATCGACGAGGAAGAACTTGTAGTTCCGGTGATCCTCAAGCACGGCGCGGGTGGTTTGGGATGAAATTCACGCCTAGCGGCAAGCAACAAACCCTCAAGCGGCTCGAAAAAAACAAGCTCGTCCGAATACAGTCGTATGCGAAAAAGCAAATAGCCTCTCTGTCTGTTGTGCCAACGTTCAACTCATCGACTTGAAACGTCTACTGTGTGGATTTGATGACGACAGGGAGACGACCAGTTAAAGTTTGTTGAAGAATCCGCATGGTCACCGGCGAACAATTCCATTCGTGCTATTGGCTTGTATAAAATTCCACTTTGGTACTCTGGGAGTATTCCTTGGTTACGACTTTGATCGTTCTCGCGCATCCTGACAGGCGATCCTTCAATGGTGCGTGGGCGGAGGCGACGCGAAAAGCCTGCATGGACGCAGGAGACACGGTTTTGTGTTCCGACCTTGTCGCCATGAATTTCGATCCAGTTGAGAGCGAGCGGCATTACTCGCACCTTTGTCCTGACAGATCTTTTGATCCGCTTCAGGCCCAAGAGGAAGCAGCCAAACTCAGGTGCTTGCCCTCAGAAGTTGAAAACGAGGTCAGGAAATTGCGTCAAGCTGACCGAATTATCTTTCATTTTCCCATTTGGTGGTTCGCCCCGCCCGGAGTTTTAAAAGGCTGGTTTGACCGTGTTTTCGCGCATGGAGCGCTTCACAGCGTAGAACAAAGGTTTGATACTGGACAGTTTCGAGGAAGGAAGGCTCTTTTCTGCGTGACCACTGGTTCAAGCGGCTACGAGAGTTCATACAACGGCAAGGAAGGCGACATCCAAATGCTTCTCTGGCCTGCGGCGTATACGCTTCGATATCTTGGGTTTTCCGTTCTGAAGCATGAAATCGTCCATGGTGTTCACGGCTATCATGGAGAGGAACAACGCAGAGAGTTAGAGGCGCTGCTAAGGTGTGTTTTAGGTGATCAGCGCAGGTTGATTGAGGATTTTGACAATCGCCCTTTGCTCCAATTCAATCCGGACAACGATTTCGATTCAGAAGGTAAACTAAAGCCCGACCGACCCAGCCATACTCATTTCATTCGTCATGAACCTTGATCGCATCGCCCGGAGGTTTTGATCAGACGAACTTGTCTTGAGCCGGGCACAGGGCTTTCATCGCCTCAGTCAATGACTAAATTATCGCTATTCATATATTTCAAAGCCCGTCCCGAGATCATTCGCCAAAGTTCAAGCCGATTTCGGGTGGAGTAGCGCTGTCTACTCTGATGAGACTTCAGCCAAACGGAGGACGATAAGACACTTTCGTGGACGCGGGATCACCAACCTCGCCGTATTTGTTAAAGTCCGCTTGCTTCGTAGAAGCTCTTTCAGTTCACTCAGTAATTTACATTCAGTATCGAAAGAAGATTCTTGATTTCTTTTATCGCTTCTGCCCTGTCATCAGGCGACATTTTTTGAGTTTCCAAGGTGACGCGAAGCCCCTGTGAGGAAATGGTGTGGATTGTCTCAATGAACCTCGTGTTGCCTGAAGGAAGATCGACAAGGTAGTTCCGAACCGGTTCTTCAAAGCCTTTGACGACCCTTGGCTCCGCCTCCGTAGCGTCGAACTGATTTCGAACCAGAGAAAATGTCTCATGCGCAATCGCGATTCTTCCTGGTTCGGCCAATGTCTGAAGCCTCGCGGCAAGGTTAACTTCATTGCCAATGATGGTGTAATCCATTCGGTCCTCGCTACCGAAGTTTCCCACAGTGCAATAGCCTGTATTGATGCCGATCCGCATCCTGAGAGGCTTCTCTATTCCCAAGTCCCTCCACTCACGCTCCAGCTCTTTGCCTCGTAATTGCATCTCGATCGCGGTTTGCACGCAGGCGACGGCGTCCTCACGGACACCGAGGGTTTCGGGATCACCAAAAAACATCATGATCTCGTCACCAATGTATTTGTCGATCGTAGCTCCGTTGCGCAAGGCGATCTTCGACATTTCCGTAAGGTAGTTATTCAATAAGTTGGTGAGCTCTTCGGACTCCAGTTTGTCAGCGGTTTCCGTGAAGCCAACAATGTCTGCAAACAAGACAGAAAGCTTCTTGCGCTTGCTCGCTATTTCCACTGTCTGCTGCCCACTGAAAATCGAAGAGTATATCTGTGGTGACAAATACTTGGACAACTGCGCTGACAACCCTTCAAGCGTTGCATTTTTCCGAGACACTTGCTCGGTTGCTTCCTCTGCTCGTCGTTTTGCCTCACGCAGTGCCAACTCCGATTGTTTTTGATGCGTAACGTCAGCGTAAATCGCAACGGTCCCGCCGTCGCTAGTCTTGTGCTCTGTCACCTCTATCCACCGATCCGGCATGTGGCGCTGAATAAAGGGACCTTCCGGTTTTTTGTGACGGCGGAGGCGATCGCGTTTCCACTCTTCTTCTCGATTGATTGCATCCAATATCTGCCCTGATCCCGCAGCCGCCTGAACGACCTCTTCAAACAAGATACCTGTTCTTAGAACTTCGTTCGTGTTTGGTTGGACAAGATCCTGGTATCGCCGGTTGGACAAGACCAAACGATCGTCACTGTCATACAATGAAAACCCTTCCGCAATACTTTCGATGGCATCGATGAGCCTTTGCCTCGCTTCAGCTACCTGACGAAGATTATTTTCCTCAACCTCTACCGCCGTATCCCTAAAAACCGTGAGCGCTTTTGCCATCTCAGCAATTTCATCTTTTGCTTTGGTTTCGGGGACGTGTGCACGCAGATCGCCACCCGCAATGGCCAACATCGAACGGCTTAAATCGCTCAACCGCGCTACGAAATTTCGGTCAACTACCAGCCAAGTAAAAGCCAACAGCATTACCACGGTCAGAACACCAATAGCGATCCCTGCTATAATCGGGCGATTGTGGATTTCGCGCTCACGGTTTACCGCATTTTGCAACTCCGCGCGCAATTCGCGGTTGAGTTCTTCTAGTGCTCCGGACAACGTAACAAGAGCGGCATCCAGATATACTGCTCTTTCCAGTAAAGTATCCATGTCAACCGCATCGACCGACAGCGATTGTTCTGTTGCTTCAAGCTCGCTGCGCAAACGGTCAAAGGCTTCTTGAACCGTTGTCTCCGAACCAATTGTGCTTCGACCGGCGACGCCCTTGTGGATTGATGCCATTCGCGTTTCCAGGCGCTCAAAGGCGGATCGAAACGGCCGTACATCATCACCCTGTACTGAGCTTTCGGTCATGAATGAAACCGGCAGCTTTTTTGCTTCATCGCGCAGGTTCGAAACTAGGTCTCCAGCCGCGAGACTGTTTTCAATCGTCTCATGTGCAGACGAAATGAAGTTCACCGCATTTTGTAGCTCGCGAATGAAAACATTCACGATTAGAATCTGCAAAATAAGAAGCCCAACGGGAACGGTAATAGCAAGAAGCAGCTTATTACGAATCCGCATGACCCTAACCTTTTGTGATCCGGCTATATTTTACCCATTTCCTGCCATTTGTCGAAAATCGGCTCGATGGCAGCGCCAGCCAGGCCCATTGCCTCTTGAGGTGTCGCAATTCCCTTTGCAACATGCGCGAACATGTCTGGGATAATGCGGCGATTCTGCACCTCGTCGGTTGCAGCATTTGAAAAGCCGGGGAACCCGAAGTTTGTAAGAGTCTCAGGTACGGCTGAAAGAACATCGTACCGCCTATTTGTCTCGGAAGGGGCAAGTATCAGCTCGTCGAGATCAGGAACCGCACCCGGAAAAGCCGGCATGTTTTGGAACCCACTTTTGATCAACCCATCCCGAAACGACCCGATGTAGTCGAGAAGAAATTTTTGTGCGCCATCAACGTTGCGGGCGAAGCGCCAGATTACATAAGTATTGGTAGCAAACGCCGGACCACCTCCGCCAAATGGTCCACTGGGAAGTTTTGAAAGCGCAAGATCGGGCTCTACCGGCAAGCGCTTTGCTTCTGCGGCTCGCACAACAGACATGGTGTCGATGGTCAAACTTGCAGCGCCGGACAACATTGCTTGGTTATTGGATGCTGAAGTCCAGTTGAGGACTTCCGGAGACATCGTTTCCTCATAAAGAGCCTTCCCGAACTTCAATGCCTCAAGAGTATTTTTTGAAACCAATGCCGGACGGTCGTCCTCGCTCTGAACAAAAGACCCGAAGGCTGCCATCAGTGCGCGCAAGCTATGGTCTGCATTGTGTTCGGCGGCGTAACTGAGCCCTACGGGCGCATCGAACAGAAGCTTTGCGGCGCGACCTGCCTTTCTAATACTATCCCAGTCTTCTGGTACTGTTCCAACGGCGCTCCAAACATCACTGCGATATGTGACAACTGTCGGTGCATAACTTTCAGCGAAGCCATGGTAGCGACCTGTACGCGGATTGAAAACACTTCGGCGCGTGAAGTCATAGGCTTTGCCAAATCGCTTTTCACACTCAAGATGGATACCTCTGTGATCGATAGTGTGATCTTCCAGCGAAGGGCGTGGTGACAGAAAAAGTACCAAATCGTGCCCCTCGCCAGCTTTCACTTCTTCAGCAGCAAGTTGCCCGATTTCGCCGAGGCCCACGTTTGATACAATAACGTCCGTGTCGTTGTCTTGTGACCACGATTTTACAAACTCGTCGTTAAACCAAGCTTCATATGCCGGAACAAAGTTCTTCCAACGCATGATACGCAGCGTTTTCTGAGATGCATTTGCCCTGCTAGGTAATAGTGTAGGCGTGGTGAGGCCAGCGCCGAAACAAGCGCTAATTCCGGAAATTATTTCTCTTCTGTTCTTCAAGTCTCTTTCGATCTGGCTTTTGAGATGCCCGGAATTTCCGTTGCCCCCCTAAATTGACCACTAAACAAACCTGTCGAAGCCTAGCTTAGCATATGCCAAATTGTCTATCGGCGCGCAAGAAATTCAACTTGTGCAACTTATAGAGCAAAAGGCGCATGTTGCCT
The DNA here is from genome assembly GCF_059612885.1 of Ruegeria sp. YKSD179. Lineage (NCBI taxonomy): Bacteria > Pseudomonadati > Pseudomonadota > Alphaproteobacteria > Rhodobacterales > Roseobacteraceae > Ruegeria > Ruegeria sp. YKSD179. The sequence continues at coordinate 29,255 of NZ_JBXWRL010000043.1, forward strand.
GTTTCGTACATGACCGCTTTGGGCTCGATACGGTCATCTGAGCATTTTTGTCAGATGTCCACAAAGCGATTAAAACCGGACTCTCAATACCGGTCGGCTCCGCGACAACGTCTGCTTTAGAGCGCCGCTGGCCGCTTGCGCTGGAACCGGACGTTGGTTTGAACGGGAACTACTTCCGAGTTGCGGTCTTAGCAGAAGTTGACCGCGTTTATCCCATTCACGAAAATGAACAGTATCTCGTCGGATTTGGAGGATCACCTATGCCGCTTATAGATGTTCAAGTCATGGAAGGTGTCTTTTCATCTGAAGACAAGAAACTAATGATTGAGAAAATCACGCAAGCGTTCGGCGAAGTTGCAGGAAAAACGCTCGAATCTGGTGTCTCAATTCGTATCCACGAAATAGAGAGCGGATGGTGCTGTCAGACGAATTCGAACTCGTCTCTGTTAGGCCAGTGAAGCTGTCCTTTATTCCATGCCAAGTTCGCGCCACTCGGCAAGAGCGGCGCTGCGTGTCAGCTTGAAGGTGTCTCGGCTGGTGAGCGATCGCTCCTGGTTGAAGTGGTTGTAGACGGAGGAGTGAACAGCGGCGAATTTCTGCAAACTTCGCATGCGCGTGAAACGCTGCATGGCGCGTTCTCGTCGTCGGAACGGCAGGTGCGAATTCTCAACGCGGTTGTTGAGCCACCTGCCCGTCTGTTGTTTTTCGAGTGCGCCCATTTCTCTAAGTGCGGCCTTGTAGGAAGCGAAGCGATCCGTCACGATCTCTTCGGCACCGCCGTGCCGCTTCATCAATTTCTTGAGGAATTTCAATGCTGCAGCTTTGTTTCGGCGCTTCGTAACGACGGCTTCCAGCACCTCTCCTTCGTGATCTACGGCGCGCCAGAGGTAGTGACGTTTGCCGTTCACCTTCACAAATACCTCGTCCACGTGCCACTTCCATTTTGAGAATGCACGCAGTTTCTGGACCCGCTTTCGTCTGATCTCGGAGGCAAACATTGGGCCGAACCTGTTCCACCAGTAGCGGACGGTTTCATGGCTCACGTCGATGCCTCGCTCGTGCAGCAGATCTTCGACATTACGAAGCGAAAGCGGAAACCTGATGTACAACATCACCGCCAGGCGGATGATCTCGGGACTGGTTTTGAAGTATTTGAAAGAGGGAGGTTTGGTCATTCCCAAACGCTATGCAAACCCCCTGCCCGCCTCAACCCAAGTTCTTCTGACAAGACCGGGACTGGTCTTGAAATACTTAAACCAGGCAGGTTTGTTCATTCCCCAACGCTACGCAACCGCCCAGCCCTGCTCAAGCAAAGTTAATCTGACATGACCATCCCCAGGGCGGCATCCGGCCTTGCGCCCGGACGGACGAAGCCCGGACCATTGTCGGTGGTAAATCGGCAATGGCTTAATGGCTCATCGTGACGGGATCGTACCCTACCGGCCTTGACGCCGCGCCCGCGTGGCTGGAAGATCGATGCTTTCGCCGTCAAACTCGACACCGAACAACTCGCTCGCCTGTGCGACAGTGTAATACCCCAGCAAAACGTCAGTCCGAACCAGGTCCGGATCGCGATCGAACGGAGCGCCATAGCCGCCGCCGCCGGGGGTTTCCACATGCACGCGGTCGCCCGGCGCCAACGGAATATCCTGTTCCTTGCTTAAATGTTCCGGCGTATAGGGTTGCCCATCACGCCAGACCGTGACGTGGTTCACCGCCCCGTCGCTGCCGCCCAGCGCGCCCTGAGGCCCAAACCGTCCGTGATCCATCACAAAACTCGCTTTCGCCTCGCCGCGGCGTAGTTCCATGAGATAGTCCAGCCCGAAGCCGCCGCGCTGCCGCCCGGCGCCGCCGGAGCCCTCGCGCAGCCGGTAGTGGCGATAGAGCACGGGGAAGGCCTGTTCCATTACCTCGACCGGCGGCGCCTTGGAAATGCCTATGGTCGAGCACCCGTTGGCCAACCCGTCATGGTCAGCATTGCCGCCATAGCCTCCACCAGATAGCTGGTACATCACGAAATCGCGGCCGCGGTCCGGGTCATGCCCGCCCAACGCGAAGTTTCCGCTGGTGCCCGCCGGCGCCGCTGTCACCCGGTCTGGCAGGGCCGGAACCAACGCCGCAAAGACAGCCTCGGCGATGCGCTGGCTGACCTCGGCCGCGCAGCCCGACACCGGGCGGGGATAACGCGCGTCAAGAAAGGTGCCCTCGATCCCGATGACCTGCAGTGGTTCGAAGGCCCCGGCGCTGATCGGCACCTCTGGGAAGATATGCCGCATCGCCAGATAGACCGAGCTCAGCGTGGTCGCGCGGACAGAGTTCATCGGGCCGGCACATGGCGGGCTGGAACCGGAAAAATCGAAACCCAGGGCGTCGTCCCGCCGCGATACGGCAAGCCGGATCGCCAGCGGCTCGTCGATCACACCATCGCTGTCGACCCAGGCGGTGGCCTCGTAACGGCGCTCGGGGATGTCGCCGATAAATGCCCGCATTTGCTGTGCCGCGCGTCGGCGCAACTCGGCAATCGCTTCGGCCACGACCGCGTCACCATAGCGATCCATCAACGCGTTCAACCGCGCTTCGCCGACCTCAAGCGCCGCGGCCTGCGCCTTGACGTCACCGATCCGCTGATCGGCCACCCGGATGTTCGAACAGATGATCGCGTAGATCTCGGCGTCCAGTTCGCCCTGCTTGAAGAGACGCACCGGCGGCAGGCGCAGACCCTCTTGTTCGACCGCCGTCGCGCTAGCGGAAAACCCGCCCGGCACCGCTCCGCCTGTGTCGGGCCAGTGCCCAGTGTTGGAGAGCCAGCAAAAGAGCCGCCCGCCGCGATAGAACGGCCGCGCAAAACGCACATCCATCAGATGCGTGCCGCCCAGATAGGGGTCATTGACGATGTAGACGTCCCCGGGTTGCGGGGTGGCTGCCTTGCCCGCCGCGATCATCTCGATCAGCGTTCGCGTCGAATACTGCATCGTGCCGACGAAGACCGGCAGCCCCCCCGCACCTTGCGCGATCAGGCTGCCGTCCTCGGCGCTGTAGATCCCGTCAGAGCGGTCGTTGGCTTCGGCGATCACCGGCGAGAACGCGGCGCGGGAGAATGACAGGTCCATCTCGTCGCAGACCTGCTGCAGCCCGGCCTGGATGACCGATAGGGTGATAGGATCGAGGCTCACGCCGCGTCTCCGATGTCGACCAGCAGATTGCCGAACACATCGCTGCGCGCCCGGTCGCCGGGCTCGATCAATATGGTAGTGTCCATTTGTTCTATCACCGCCGGTCCTTCGATCACCGCATCCACTGGCAGCATCTCGCGCCGATAGACCGGGGTTTCGCACCACTCGCCGAAGAACACCGGCCGTGCGATTCTCTGCGCCTCTGCCAGCGTTGCCTTGCGTCCCGCAGGATCGACCAGCATCGCCAGATCGACCGGGGCACGTTCGCCGACAACGGACGTGTTGACATTGACGACATTGGCGCGAATCTCGGCCAGTTCGACCCGGAACCGATCGAAATAGACCGCCTCGAAGCGCCGGCGGAGCTCGGCCCGGTCAATCGAGATGTCTTCGAGCGGCACACGAACCAGATGTGTCTGCCCGACAAATTGCATGTCTAGAGAATGCAGGCACCGCGTCGATTTCAGGGTGATGACCTCTGCGTCGATCAATGCCGTACCCTCGGCGCCCTGCGCCCCGAACACTGCGCGCAGTTCGTCCATGTCGAGCGTGTCGAGAGGCCGGTTCAGAGTGCGGACGTAATCGTGCCGCAGATCGGCCACGACGCAACCCACGGCATTGGTGATGCCCGGGCGCGGTGGCACTATCACCCGCGGGATCCCGAGTTCCCGCGCCAGGGCGCAGGCGTGCAGCGGTCCGGCACCACCAAAGGCGAAGAGCGCGAAATCGCGCGGATCGGCACCCAGCGAGACAGAGACCATGCGGATCGCTCCGGCCATCTTGGTGTTGGCGACCCGCAGCACCGCTTCGGCCGCGCCGGTGGCATCCAGTTCCAGTGGAGTGCCAATCTTCGTGTCGAACATATCGCGGACATGGCCCAGTGATACGCCGCCCTCGACGGCTGTGATCCGATCGGGATCGAGCCGCCCAAGCAGCAGGTTGGCGTCGGAAATCGTCGGCTCCGTCCCGCCGCGGCCATAGCAGATCGGGCCGGGATCGGCCCCGGCGCTTTCCGGGCCAACTTCCAGCAGGCCAGCCGCATTCACCCGTGCGATCGATCCGCCGCCAGCGCCGACGGTGCGCACATCGACCATCGGCACGTGGATCGGCATGGCATATTCGATCTCGGTTTCGTTCGATACGCTCGGTTCGGCTCCGCGGATCAGTGCTACATCGGTCGAGGTGCCGCCCATATCGTAGGTGATCAGATCGGGCACATCGGCCACACGCCCTGCATAGGCAGCAGCCATCACACCCGAGGCAGGGCCGGACATCACCGTCTTGGCGGCCTCTTCGGCGACCCGTGCGGCGGAGACCATGCCGCCATTGCCGTTCATCACCAAGAGTTCTCCGGCATAGCCTCCGTCGTGCAACGCCCCGGCCAGGGCATCGACATAGCGCGCGAGCAATGGCTGGACGCTGGCATTCACCGCCGCCGTGACACCGCGCTCGAATTCGCGGCTTTCCGACAGCAGGGCATGGCCCATGGTGATATGCGCGTTCGGCCATATCTCTGCCAGGATTTCCGCGGCCAGCAGTTCATGCGCGGGATTGGCATAGGCGTGCAGGAAATGGACGACGACCGATTCGCAGCCCTTGTCCAGCAGCGTCGCCGCGGCCGTCTGAACGGCGTCTTTATCCAGGGGCTCTACCACACAGCCAGCCGCATCCATGCGCTCGGGCACCTCCAGCCGCAGATCGCGCGGGATGATCGGGCGAAACTCGCCCTTCATTCCATAAGCTTGCGGTCGGGTGCGGCGGCCAAGTTCCAGCACGTCGCGAAATCCTGCGGTGGTGATCAGCCCGGTGCGGCTGAGCTTGCGTTCCAGCACTGCGTTGGTCGTCGTCGTGGTGCCGTGCACGATCAGGTCCAGTGCCGCAAGGTCGGCGTCGGCGGCCTCCAGCGCGTGCATGACGCCGCGGGCCTGATTGTCGGTGGTGCTGGACACTTTGGCCAGCCGCACCGCACCGTTCGCCTGATCGATCATCACCAGATCGGTGAATGTGCCGCCGACATCGACACCAATGACTTGTTCAGATCCCTGTTTGCCCATAGGGCGGAGTGAATGCCGAAGGACCGGGTAAAGTCAATCCACGTTGACCTCGGCCGTCGCCATCACCTTCTGACCATCGACCCTAAAGGCGCGGTGATCGTTGGTGTTGAGCGTGACACGCAGTTCGTATTTGCCTTTTGGCAGGGCACCTATGATCACCTTCGTTCCGAAAACCCGCTGCAGTTTCAGCCCGTTCAGGTAGAGATGGCCATGACCGATGCCGGGCTCGTGGGCACCGTCGACCGCGTCCTTGGAGAAGGTGAAATCGCCGGTTTCCAGATCGATTGCCCATCCCTCACCCTCTGGCGTGACCAGGATAGAGATGGTCGGCCGCGGCTCGCCCGCGGGCACGTCAAAGCCTGAACTGTAGTCCATCTCCATCCCGCCGGTAATGCGGGCGCGGGTCGTCACCTTGCCGGCACCCTCAAACCACAGTGCAACCGGTACCAGCCGTCCCTCTGACGTGTCGCCCGTCAACCCCACGAGCATCCCGTGCACCCCGTCCATCGCAAGTCCGGGTGTACTGTCAGAGGGAATTGCCAGCGGCCCGGTGCCGCCCGACAGCATGGCCCTATCGCCATCCTCGGACCCGATACCGGTCAGAAGGTCGGGACCACCGGGATTATCGATCTTGGCGGTCAGGGCATAACCCGCGCCCATCGGCACCAGTTCCGCCCCGGTTACCGTGACCGCGCGCGTGTCACCGGGATCGGTGAACACAAAGAACGCCCCCACCGCTATGGCAATAAGGCTTGCCGCGACAGCGACGCGACTGGGTTTCATTGCATGCCTCCCAGGGTATCATCGGCCACATGCAGCATATCCGCAGCCTTGCGATTCTCAAGTTTACACTTATTTCGGCTCCGGGCCTCGCCCATGCGCATGCGTCCGAACAGGGGTTGGTCCTGCTCTTGCCCACCAATCTCTATACCGGTGCCGGTGTTGCCGCAGTGGCATTGACGGTTTTCGCGCTGGTGTTGCTGCCGGGTCGCCTGGTGATGGCGCTGTTTCGACCGCTGCCGCTGTTCCCGGTCTCGCTGCATCCCGTCCAGACATTCACCAGCACAATGGCCGCGCTGTTTCTGGGCCTGCTTGTCTGGGCAGGGTTCGACGGCCCGCGCGATCCGTTGGCCAACCCGCTGGTGCTGGTGGTCTGGACGGTATTCTGGATCGGTTTCGTCACGGTGCAGGCCCTGATACTCGACCTTTGGTCTCTGGTGAATCCCTGGAGCGGGCCGTTGCGACTGATCCGCCGGGCCTTTTCGCCCGAACCCCATGCGGCATTGCCGCCCGCACTGGGCTACTGGCTCGGCGTAGCGTCCTTTCTTGGGTTTTCCTATCTGCTTTTGGCCGATCCCGCCCCGGCAGACCCGGACCGCCTGGCCCGCCTGGTGGCCGCCTATTGGCTGTTCCACCTGGTCATGGGCGTGGTCTTCGGCCCCCGCTGGCTGCGGCGGGCCGAGGGCTTCACCGTGATGTTTCGTGCCTATTCGCGGCTGGCGATGCTGGCCCGCTATGGCGTGCGTCTGACTCTGGGCCTACCCGGTTGGCGCATGCTTCGCCTGCGCCCCATGCCCCTGTCGCTGGCCGTGCTCTGCGTGATCCTGCTCGGAACCGGCAGTTTCGACGGTTTGAACGAGACATTCTGGTGGCTTGGTATATTGGGCATCAACCCGCTGGAGTTTCCTGGGCGCTCTGCCGTGTCGGTTCCCAACACACTGGGCCTGGTGATTGCCAATGCCACCCTTGTCGCCATCGTCACTCTGACCGTCCTGCTCGGCCTTCGCCTTGCCGGCTCCGACCTCTCGCCGAAGCGCGGTTTTTGCTATTTTGCACCGACGCTCTTACCCATCGCGCTGGGTTATCATGTGGCACATTACCTTACGTCGTTCCTCGTCGACGGCCAATACGCTCTGGTCGCCCTCTCCGACCCTTTCCTGACCGGCGCAGATTGGCTGGGGCTGGGCGAATTCTACGTCTCCACCGGTTTTTTTGGCACCAAATCCAGCGTGAGCATCATCTACCTGACCCAGGCCGGAGCAGTGGTGCTTGGCCACATCGTCGCCGTGCTTGTCGCCCATGCGACGGCACTGCGTCTGTTCCATGATCACCGCCGCGCCGCGCTCAGCCAGGCGCCGATGGCTCTGTTCATGATCGCCTATACATTCTTCGGCCTCTGGCTCCTGGCCTCGCCCAGATTCTGACCGGTTGGAAAAAAATATGGACAGAATCCCGGGCGCCTTGCACAGTTTGTCGCAGGGGTATCCGGTTTGGCCGGAGCACGACCCGCACGACAAACAGGGGGATTACGCCATGACGAAACCCATTACCACCAGTCGCCGCGGCGCGCTGAAGACGCTGGCCGCCGGCACCGCTGCCGTCTCATTGCCGCTTTGGGCCCGCTACACCCATGCGCAGACATCCGAGCCGATCAAGATCGGCTTTCAGGTTCACCGCACCGGCATCGGCGCGGCCTATGGCCGTTGGTACGACCGCACCACAACTGCTGCCGCGGCACTGATCAACGAAGGGGGTGGCATCAATGGCCGGCCCGTCGAAATCATCGCTGAAGACGATGGCACCGACCCCAAGCGCGGCGCCGAGGTGGTCGAGAAATTCGCCAACCAGCATGGCTGCGACATCGGCTTTGGCACGCTGTTTTCCCATGTGGTGATCGGCTCCGCCCCCCGCGCGGGCGAGTTGAAACTGCCATATTTCGTAGTTTCCGAGGGCCATCACGTCGCCAGCGGCATGCTGAACCGTTACACGCTGCAGCCCGGCATCACGGATGTGAAGAGCCAGGTGCAGGCGATGGCCCCGTATGTGCATTCGGCGCTGGGCAAGAAGGTCACGATGATCTACCCCGACTTTGCCTTCGGCCACGACCACCGCGACTATTTCTCCGCGGCAATGGAGGCGCAGGGCGGTGAAATTCTGGCCAAGATTGCCATTCCACCGACCGAGACCAGCTTCACCAAATACTTCCCAAAGATCCCGCGCGATACCGAAGTTCTCTACCACGTCATGGTCGGCCCCGCCGTGCTGACCTTCGTCAAGGAACTCGGCGAGTTCTTCGGCCCCTCGGCGCCGGCGATCTTCGGCTTCATCGATTCGCTTGAGGCTGTGGACATCACCTCGCCGGGCCTCGAATTCCTCGAAGGAACCTACTTCTGGGAGGGCAGTCCGCGCTACGCCCAGGCGGAACAATCGCCTTACGATGCCTTCTACCGCGAGCGCGTCGGGGTGGATGCCAATGGCGCCTCGGTCACCGACGCCTCCGATGTCTCGACTTACGCCCACATGTTCGGCTGCTGGGAGACGCTGCACATCGTCAAACGCGGCATGGAGGCCGCGGGCTATGCCGGCCCGGATGATCGCGCCAAACTGATCGAGGCGGTTGAGGCGATGACCGACATGCCGCATTCGAACGAACACCCCCAGGGCGCCAAGCGCTTCAACGGCAAGACCCACCAGGTGTTCGGCCACCAGTATATCAGCAGGGTCGAGGGCGGGCGTCTAAACGTGGTACACACCACCAGCATCGAAGACACGTTCTACCCTGACGAAGTAGACTACACGACGCAGTCGTTCTGACGATTCCACCGCAGGCTCTCGCCGCGCGGGCGGGGGCCTGCGGTGGGAGTTCTTGGACCAAGACGAAAGTGCCCGGGCGGTCCCCAGGAGAGGAGGCAGGCGCAAGTGGAATTCGGACCCCATCTGATGCTCGCCTCGCTGGAAGGCGGGGTAACGGCAGCGGTGCTGGCGCTGACCGCCGTTGGGCTGTCACTGGTCTTCGGCGTGATGCGCGTGGTCAACGTCGCTCATGGCGAGTTTTTCATGCTGGGGGCGGTGCTGGCCTGGTGGATCGCCACCAGCCTGGGCGGTCATCCGGCAATCGGCTTTGTCGCCGCCTTGGTCATCGCTCCTGCCCTCGTGGGCCTGTTGGCTGTTGCCGCCGACATGACGATCCTGAAACGGGTGGAGTATGACCCAGAACGCACCATCGTCGTCACCATCGGGCTTCTCTATATCATCCAACAGGTTACGCTTATGACTTATGGGCCCGACGCCCGCCCGGTCGAGCCGCCCTTCAACAGCCGCATCATGCTGCCGCTCTTAGAGTGGGGCGACGGCGGGCCGAAGTTCTACTTTCCAACCGGTTGGGGGGCGCCCTCGATCACCTCGTACAAGCTCTTCGTGATCGGCGCGGCAGGGGGGGTGCTGATCGGTGTTTGGCTGCTGATGACCCGCACGAAGATCGGTCTGGTCATGCGAGCCACGCAGCTCGATGGAGAAATGGCGCTGGCCTTCGGCGTTCCGGTCGAGCGCGTCTATGCGCTGGTCTTCGGGTTGGGTGCGGCGCTGGCGGCGCTGGGTGCGGTGCTGGTGGTGCCGATCCAGCAGGCGCATTACCTGATGGGGCACGACCCGCTGCTGCTGAGCTTTATAGTTGTCATCATCGGCGGCCTCGGGTCGCTACCCGGCACGGTGCTAGCGGCGGTTCTGATCGGCATGTCCGACGGCATCATCTCGGTCTTCTTCACACCGACTCTGGCCAAGATCCTCGCCACGCTGCTGGTCGCCCTGGTTCTGGTCTTCCGCCCACAAGGCCTGTTCGGAACCCGCCCGGCATGAGCGACCTGCAGAAGTCCTTTACCCTGCATTGCGGGCTTCTGGTGCTGCTGACCGTGTTGCAGTTCCTTTTGCCCGCATATCACCACGGCAGCCTCGCTCGGGTGATGGTGCTGGCCAGCTATGCCATCGGCTACAACATCCTGTTCGGCTATACCGGGCTCCTGAGCCTTGGCCATGCCATGTTCTTTGCTGCCGGCATGTATGGCATGGGGCTGACCATCCGGCATCTGGGCTTCGCTCCTGCTCCAGCGCTGCTGACCGGCATCGCCTCGGGCCTCATGCTCAGCGCCGCCTTCGGGGCGCTGGCACTCCGCACCGCCGGGGTAGCCTTCATGATCGTCACGCTGATGTTCGCCCAGGCGGGTTACCTGATCATCCTTTATTTCGGGGATTACACACGCGGCGACGAGGGCTTCGTTATCCAACAAGCGGAACGCATCCTCTGGGGCATCGACCTTTCGCAGCCCACCGCCCGCTACTTCGCGGCTCTGGCGCTTTTCGCCACCTGCCTGATGCTGTCACTGCATGTCCTGCGCCGGCCCTTCGGCAAGGCGTTGATCGCGATCCGCGAGAACGAGGAGCGCACGCGGATGCTGGGCTACGATACCTTCGCCCTTAAACTCGGCGCGCTGATTCTCTCGGGTACGATCTCGGCGGCATCGGGCGCGTTCTACGGCCTGCTCTTCGGCTATGCGGGGGCGAGTTTCGCCACGGTGCAATATTCGATCCTGCCCCTCCTTTGGGTTCTGCTCGGCGGCGCCGGCACCGCCATCGGACCATTCATCGGCGCGCTCTTCACGTTTTACCTTATCGACATCGCCAGCGGGCTGACGGACGCGTATATGCTGATCGTTGGCATGGTGCTGGTGCTACTGACTCTGTTTGCCCGCCAGGGCATCGGTGGTGAGCTGCGGGCCCGGCTCTGGAGGTGGCTGCCATGACCATCCTGTCGACGCGGAGACTAACGAAGGATTTCGGCGGGCTGCACGCGGTGCAAAATGTCGATTTCGACCTGCCGCAGGGCGAGGTGCGGGCGCTGATCGGTCCCAACGGCGCTGGCAAGACGACTTTTGTCGGCATGCTCTGCGGTCGCCTTAGCCCCAGTGCCGGCTCGGTGCACTTCGACGGCGCCGACATATCCGCCCTGCCCGCGCATAAACGAAACCAGCTGGGAATGGCCTATACTTTCCAGATCACCTCGATCTTCCCGCGGCTCAACTGTCAGGAAAACGTGGCCCTTGCGGTGCGCCGCCGTCACGGCGACGAAGCGGCAGAAGTGCCTGCTGCTCTGTCCCGCGTCGGCCTCGGTCATTTGGCGCAGGAACTGGCCGGTGATCTCAGCTACGGTCACCAGCGCTTGCTGGAGATTGCCATGGGTCTGGCCCAACGCCCGCGGCTCTTGATCCTGGACGAGCCCACGCAAGGGCTTTCGGACAGCGAGGTCGATGCGTTCAAATCCCTGATCCGGGAACTCAGCGCCGAGGCTACCATTCTGCTGATCGAGCACAATATGGATGTGGTCATGGCCTGCGCCGACCGCATCACGGTGCTGAATTTCGGCGAGGTGCTGGCAGAGGGCACACCGCAAGAGATCCGCGCCGACAAGGCGGTGCAAGCCGCTTATTTGGGGACGGGCTGATGCTGCGGCTCGACAACGTGGAAACCGGTTATGGCAAGGCAAAGGTTTTGCGCGGTCTGTCGCTGACCGTCGAATCCGGCGAAATCCATTGCCTGCTGGGCCGCAACGGCGCCGGCAAGACCACCACGATGAAAGCGATCACCGGGCTTTTGCCGCTCTGGGATGGACGGATCGAGATGGATGGTGTGGATATCGGCACACTGCCCGCCCACCAACGCGCCCAACATGGTGTCGGCTATATCCCGCAAGGCAGGCGTCTGTTCACCGAACTCACCGTTGCGCAAAACCTTGAAATCGGCCTGATGACACGTGGCAGCGGACGTGACGTGCGCGAACGTGCGCTCGACCTCTTCCCGCGACTGCGCGAACGGCTGACCCAGCGGGCGCAGACGCTTTCGGGCGGCGAGCAGCAGATGCTGGCCACCGCCCGGGCGCTTTGTATCAGCCCCAAGGCTTTGTTGCTGGACGAGCCGACCGAAGGCTTGCAGCCTTCGATGATCGAGGCGATCCGGTCGGTCATTGTGCGCCTCCGGGACGAGGGCGTTGCAATCTTGCTGGTGGAACAGCGTGTTGATGCGGTGCTGTCGGTTGCCGACCGTGTGACCTTCATCGAGGCAGGACATTGGCGCGAGACCCACACCGCTGCCGATCTTTCCACGCATCACGGTGTGATCGACCGCTACCTTGGGGTTTGACAGCCCCACACGCGAGGCGCAAAGTTAGACGGAAAGGGGGAGATGTGGCAGCCTATCACCGACCAACAGACCTGACAGAGGCGCTGGAACTTCTCGCCGCCAGCCCACTGACTGTCGCCGCTGGCTGTACCGATCTTTACCCCGTTATCCAGGGCCAATCCCTGCCTGGCGGCATCTTGGACATCACCGCCATCGCGTCGCTGCGCGGCGTCATCCGCGACGGCGGCGGTTGGCGGATCGGGGCCGCAACTCGCTGGGCCGACCTGATATACGCTGATCTGCCCCCGGCCTTCGATGGCCTGAAGGGCGCGGCGTGCGAGGTCGGCTCGGTGCAGATCCAGAATGCGGGCACACTGGCCGGTAACCTCTGCACCGCGTCCCCGGCCGGCGATGGCGCGCCATGTCTGCTCACGCTGGACGCTTCGGTCGAGTTGCAATCCGCCGGCGGCACCCGTGTGCTGTCGCTGCAGGAGTTCCTTACCGGCCCGCGCCAGACCGCGCTTGCGCCTGGTGAATTGGTCACCGCCATCTTGATCCCGGGCGAGGCGATTGCCGGCACCGGGCATTTCGAAAAGCTTGGCGCACGGCGCTATCTGGTTATCTCCATCGCAATGGCCGCATTGCGCCTGGAAGTCACGGACGACCGGATAACTAGCGCCGCCATCGCCATCGGTGCCTGCGGCCCCACCGCCAGCCGTTTGCCAGAGCTGGAATCCGCGCTGGCCGGGATTGCACCGGGTGAGGCCGCGGACGCGGTGACTCAAGACCTCATCTCCCCGCGTCTGGCCCCTATCGACGATTTCCGCGCCGACGCCGGCTATCGTGTCGTCGCCGCCACCGAACTGGTGCGCCGTGGTCTGACGCGCTTTGCCGCCCCCGCCGAGGCCGCGGCATGAACCGTCCGTTCGACTCGATCACGCTTTCCGTCAACGGCGCCCGTCAGGTGGTTGCGGCAACACCGGGTCGCCGCCTGTCAGATTTGCTGCGGGAAGATCTGGGGCTCTTTGGCACCAAGGTAGGCTGTGACGCCGGCGATTGCGGAGCCTGCACCGTGCTGCTGGATGGTGCCCCGGTCTGTTCCTGCCTGACACCCGTTGCCCAGGCCGAAGGAGCAGAGATCGAAACCGTCGAAACCCTGTCGCAACCGCACCCCGATGCGTTGCAACATGCCTTTCTTCGCCACGGCGCCGCGCAATGCGGCATCTGCACGCCCGGCATGCTGATGTCTGCAACCGCGCTTTTACGCGACACACCCCGGCCTAGCCGAGCGCAAGTCGAGCGCGCTCTTGGCGGCGTGCTATGCCGCTGCACCGGCTACGCCAAGATCGTCGATGCAGTGCTCGATGCCGCCACCTCCGGCCCGGCGCCGAACCTGCCCGACGCCGGTGCTGCGGTCGGCGCACGCATTGAGCGGCTTGACGGCGGGCCCAAGGTTCTGGGGACGGAGATCTTCGGCGCAGACCATATCCCGGACGGTGCGCTCGAGGTGCGAGCGATCCGCTCGCCGCACCATGCAGGTGATTTCGCACTCGGCGATACCAATGCTTGGGCGGCACGCCACGGCGTGGAGGTCTTCACCGCCGCCGATATCCCCGGCGTGAACCGATTCGGCACCATCCCGGCCTTCGCCGACCAGCCGGCGCTGGCTGAAACCCGCATCCGCCAGCGCGGCGAACCCGTCGCCATCGTCGTTGGTGAAACTGCCGCGCTCAACCGCCTCGACCTCGACGGGTTTCCCGTCGAATGGGTGCCGGAACCCGCCGCAACCGACCTGCGCGGCGCGCCAAATCGCCTATTGCACAAGGACCGCCGGAACAACGAACTGATCACAGGGTTCGTCCAGACCGGCGATACCGACGCTGCCCTGGAGGCATCTGGGCATTTCGCCGAAGTGGACATCGAGACGGCTTATGTCGAACATGCCTATATCGAGCCCGAGGCGGGCATTGCGTGGATCGACGGTGCCACGCTTTGTATTCAGGCTTGCACACAAGCGCCCGTCATGGATCGCGACGACTGCGCAAAGATCCTCGACTTGCCGCCAGAGAAGGTTCGCATCATTCCTGCCGCCGCCGGGGGCGGATTTGGTGCCAAGCTCGACCTGTCGCTGCAGCCGCTGATCGGGCTGGCCGCGTTGAAGACGGGCCGCCCCTGTCGCATGGTCTACAGCCGTGCCGAGAGCATGGCCACGACAACCAAACGTCACCCGGCGCGGATGCAGGCCCGCGTTGGCTGCGACGACCAAGGCCACATCACCGCCATGCGCTTCGACGGTGATTTCAACACAGGCGCCTATGCCAGTTGGGGACCGACCGTGGCGGTGCGCGTACCGGTCCATGCCTCCGGCCCGTACCGCACGCCGAACTACCGCGCCAAAGCCCGTGCCCTCCACAGCAACGGACCTACCGCCGGTGCATTCCGGGGATTTGGCGTGCCACAGGCGGCCATCGTGCAGGAAACGCTCTATGACGACCTCGCCGCCGCCACCGGACTCGACCGGCTGGAGTTCCGGCGCCAAAACGCCCTGCGCGACGGCGACCGGTCGGTCTGCGGGCAGAAACTGACAGGCATCGGCATCGCCGAATGCCTCGATGCCCTGCGTACGCCATGGAAACGCGCGCTCAACAAGGCCGCGGCCCGGAATGCCGCCGCCGGCCCCACCCGCCGTGGCGTGGGCGTCGCGTCATGCTGGTATGGCTGCGGCAATACCGGCCTGCCCAACCCGTCGACAATCCGCATCGGGCTTACGGCGCAGGGCGACCTGCGCCTGCATCAGGGTGCTACTGATATCGGCCAGGGGGCCAACACGGTGATCACCCAGATTGCGGCCGACGCGCTTGGCCTGCCGATCGGGGATTTCCAGATCGTCGGCCCCGACACGGCACTGACTCCCGATTGCGGCAAGACCTCGGCCAGCCGACAGACCTTTGTAACCGGCAAGGCAGCGCTGTTGGCCGCCCATGCACTGCGCCGTACGATCCTGGCCTACAGCAACATGGGTGATGGCGCATCGCTGCGCCTCGACGGCACCCGTCTGGTTGTCACCGAGGGTGCCGGCCGGCGCGAGATCGACCTGTCGACGCTGCCCGCCGACACCAATGGCTATGTTCTGGGTGCCGAAGAAACCTATGACCCGCCCACCCGTGGTCTGGACGAGAGCGGTCAGGGCATTCCATATGCCATCTACGGCTACGGTGCCCAGATCGCCGAGCTGGAGGTCGATATGCGGCTCGGCCAGGTCAAGGTCCATCGTATTACCGCTGCGCACGATCTGGGCCGTGTGGTCAACCCGCTTCTGGCCGAGGGCCAGGTCGAGGGCGGTATTGCCCAGGGCCTCGGCATGGCGCTGATGGAGGAATACCTTCCCGGGCGCACCGAGAACCTGCACGATTACCTGATCCCCACTGTCGGCGACATGCCGCGGATCGACACGATCTTTATCGAGAAACCCGATCCCGAGGGGCCGATGGGTGTCAAGGGTCTGGGCGAGCACGTTCTGATCCCCACCGCGCCCGCTATCCTGAACGCCATCCGCCACGCCACAGGCGCCCGCATCACCCGGTTGCCCGCCCTACCGCACCGGGTGCTTGCCGCAATCAAAGGGACCACATGACCACCCGCGCCGACACTTCTGCGGGCGAAATGCCCAACCGCAAGGCGGAAAAGATCCGTTGCGATGCCTGCCCCGTGATGTGCTATATCGCCGAGGGCCGCGCCGGTGCCTGCGACCGGTATGCCAATGAGGCTGGCCGCATCATCCGCTGCGATCCCCTGACCATCATTGACAGGCGGCTGGAGGCAGGCGGAGAAATCGTGCCCTTCCTCGCAGCCGACTGGAACGGATCTCTGGCCCCCGATCAGACGCTTTCGGTCACCGCAATCGGTGCCGGCACCACCTATCCCGACTACAAGCCGGCTCCCTTCATCGTGTCGCAAGACATCGACGGTGTGGATTTCGTCACCGTGGTGACCGAGGCGATCTTTTCCTACTGTGGCGCCAAGGTGAAGATAGACACCGACCGGCACCTGGGCTCCGAAGCCGCCACGGTGCGTGCCGCGGGCGAGGCCATCGGCCACGTGATGACCGGCGAATACGGCAGCCAGATGTTGTCGCTCGGCGGCGTCGACCACCTGACCGGCGGCACGAAGCCCGAGGGCCGCGCAACCTGCGACGCGTTGATGCGGCTCTGCAATTGCGAACCGGTGACGCTCAGCATCGACGGCGGCGCCGAGGTGGTGGTGCAGGCAGGCGCCGCGCCCATCGTCGACGGCACCTGCGAGGAACGGATGCGGGTCGGTTGTGGCAGCGCCACCATCGGCATGTTTGCCAGCCAGTGGCAGGGGTTGGTCGACGAGGTGGTGATCGTCGACGACCACATTACCGGGGTGGTCAGCGAGCATCAGGCGGGCAAGGTGATCGGCTGGCCCGATACAGGGATACGCATCAAGGGCCGCCGTTCTACTCCGGGGCGTTATTTCCAGGTGGCCGAGCCGGGTTTGGGCTGGGGCGGCACGGATATCGAGGATCCGCTATCCATCCTCGGGCCCTGGCGCCCGGAAAAAGGTGCGCGCCCCGGGCTGACGCTCTTGATGATCTCCACCACCGGCGAGCAGTGGGGCTATTACATTCTGAACGACAATCTTGTGCCTGAACCCGGCCCCTTGCCGGAGACATTGAAGACCACGGTAGACCTGATCGCCGAGAACTGCGAACCTGCGCTCTGCACTGTGCTGTTCATGGGCGGGGCGGGGGGGAGTCTGCGCGCAGGCGTCACGAGGAATCCGGTGAAACTTACCCGTTCGGTGCAGGCGCTCAAGACCAGCGTTACCGTCGGCGGAGCGCCTGCCTATGTCTGGCCCGGTGGCGGTATCACACTGATGGTCGACGTGACCCAGATGCCCGACAACTCCTTTGGCTATGTGCCCACTCCGGCGCTGGTGGCACCGCTGGAATTCACCCTGACGCGCGCGGAGTACCGGGCCTTGGGTGGCCACGACGAGGCGGCGCGCGACATCGCCGACATCCTGGAACATGGAGGAGAATACGGGTGCGCGGCACGGGCGGTCGGGCCGGTGAAAGGCGGTTAGCGTGTCATCATCCCACAGCACCACCCCGGCCTCCGAACCGGCAAACCTGCGCGGCGGGCCGGGAGGTCCCGGATCAAGTCCGGGACGGGCATGTGCCCGGATGCTGCCAGGCGACACCCGCCTGCACCTGCAGCATGGGCCCATAGACTTGATCATCGGGGCAGCCGGACCGGGGCAGCAGGAAGCATTTTGCCGCGCGGAGCGACGGTTCGAAACCGTGCTGGACAAGTTGGTGAAAGAGTTGCCCGTGCTGCGTCGGCACAACGTCGGTGGCGCGCCGGTGCTTGGACGCGTCGCCCGGCGCATGGTTCAGGCCGTTGAGCCGCTGTCAGAAGATTTCATCACGCCCATGGCCGCCGTCGCCGGTGCCGTGGCGGACGAGATCCTCGCGACACTTGCCGAGACCGGGGATATTGCCAGTGCCTATGTGAACAACGGCGGCGACATTGCCTTTCACCTGACGCCCGGCCAGCAATTCACCGCCGCGGTGGCCAGCACCCCTGCAGCACAAGTCGTTCTGACAGAGGACTTGCCGAGCCGCGGTATTGCTACCTCCGGTTGGCGTGGACGGTCGCTTTCGCGGGGCATTGCCGACAGCGTCACGGTATTGGCCGGCACTGCCGCTAGCGCGGACGCCACCGCCACGATGATTGCCAATGCCGTCGACCTGCCCGGTCATAGCGGCATCACCCGCGCCCGCGCCCGGGATCTTGCCCCGGACAGCGACCTCGGTGCGCGTACCGTCACGGCCGGAGTACCCGTGCTCACCGTGCCCGAACGCTCCGTTGCGCTGGAGCACGGCCTTGCGCGGGCGAGGGAGTATCTTGCGCGCGGCCTCATCCACGCTGCTTTTGTCACTCTTCAGGGCGAAAGCCGAAGTGTCGCCATCCCATCACTTTTGACCACCATCAGGGAAACCGAAAATGCCCGACTTCACGCTTCGCAAGACCATGCTCCTTGTCGAGGAGATTCACCATGATGGCGGTCCCCTGACTGCCACTCCCCGCCGGCGGGCAGCCATCATCGCGATGGTGAAGAACCCTTTTGCCGGGCGCTATGTCGGGGACCTGCAATCGGCGATGGACGACCTGAAACCACTGGGACTGATGATGACCGACCGGCTGATCGACGCGCTGGGCGGCGTCGAGGGCATCGACGGTTACGGCAAAGCCGGGCTGGCGGGCGAAGCCGGAGAGCTGGAACACACCGCCCTTTGGCACGTGCCCGGCGGCTACGCCATGCGTGCGCGGCTGGGCGAGGCGAAGGCGATTGTGCCGTCGTCAATGAAGCAGGGCGGGGTCGGAACCCGGATCGACGTGCCTTTGGGGCATATCAACGCGGCTTATGTGCGCAGCCATTTCGACGGCATGGAGGTCGGCGTACCCGACGGGCCGCGGGCCGATGAGCTGCTCTTTGCCCTGGCGATGACCAAGGGGCCGCGGGTGCATCACCGGATGGGCGGGCTGCAGGTGGAGGACGTGACGGGGAAAGACGGGCTCAGATAGGCGGCGCCGGACAGGTGTGCTGCCGGCCGCTTCGGTGAAGCGGCAACGCAGCGGCAGGGCGTTCCAGTAGCGGCCGCAGTCGGTTACCTTATACACGGGCGATATCTGCTCTCAGCGCGTCCCGCCGGATGCTGCGAAAAACCAAGGTCGGCAGTGCGCTCGAAGCAGTCATTCGCTGCGCGTTGGATTAATGACCGCTTTGCGGACAATGCCGCCGCTTGAAGTGCGTTTTCCGGTTCCCGCTTCAGAGGTTACTATTTCATCTCCGTTGCAAATTCCGTAGACGTCGAAATCCGCCCGTATCCCTGAAGAATATCCAGCATGGCCTCGCGGGTTACGTCGGAGTACCCGCCAACGCAATCAGCTAATAGCACGGCTTTGTACCCCGAGTTCGCCGCCCGCTTCATCGACGTCCCGACCATATGTTCAATGACCTGGCCAATGAGGTAGATTTTGGTTACGCCTTGTGCCCTTAGAATCTGATCAAGAGCAGTGCCCTGGAAGGCATCGGAGTTAAAATTATCGAGTTGAACTTCGCCCTCCAGCGGCGCAAGTTCTTCTATCGGCTGGGTTCCCCACGATCCTGCCAAGCATTGGTCGGAGCTTCGCGCGTGAGCGACAATTCCAAACAGGTCTTGCGGCACCTCAGGCGCATTTGGGCGAAACGCGACGTTCACGTAGACTACAAGCAGACCTGCTCTGCGAGCCGTTTCAAGCGCATGCTTTGCATTCGTGTATGTTTCATCTTTGGAGATTTGTGAAAACAACTCACTACCCCAAATACCGTTCGGATGCGCCACGCTATTCTGATAGTGAAGCACGAGAAATGCTGATGACATTAATTCACTCCCAAGATTCCAACTTCCTGGCCAAGTAATTGATTTCCTATCCAAAGGATGGTGACTCCGCCTGACCGATGATGCCTGCATCCTCGGTAGCCCAATTCTGCGCCTTCTCTAATCAATGGGCAGGTAAACATTGATCACAGCAAGGTCGGCGTCCTTGAACTCAGGCACACTAACCGTACGCGGCAATCGCAATGCCGGCGCTCGCAAATCAGTAATTCTTCATCTCAATCCGAATGCCATGCACGGTCTTCTCGCCGGTGTTCAGCACGCGGCCCAGCGGTTGTGGCGACATGTTGACCACGAGACTACCGGTACCGTCCCAGGCTTGAACTGCTTGCATGATGTCCCTGTGTGGCGGTTGGCGGTTTCCGTCGGGATCATAGTCGTGGATATCGGGATGTACTGCGTCCAGAACGAAGACTGACGGCCACCTATGGTGATGTAATGGCTCTTCGTCCTGCGGCTCCAGTGTGACCTCCAACACCCGCAGCTTGTCGTTCTCGAAAATCACTTTGTGATGTTTCGGTGCGGCAGCTACCGCATCATAGGCAGGGTCCCAGGTGGCCGGATCGGAATGCGTATCGAGGTTATCCATGTGAAGTTCCTCCTTCTCGCAACGGTGGCTGATCATAACTGAATTCCCCAAATGCCAAAATAGCCTTCCTACACTGGCTGCTTCGGGCTTGTCTTATGCTTTCCTTATCGATCTGCAAAGATTGAGCCACTGCCGGTCACGCCATTTATGGCTGGCAGTGGCGGCGGCTGGATCGCTTTGGGCTTGGTCG
>NZ_JBXWRL010000044.1:0-47251 GCF_059612885.1 Ruegeria sp. YKSD179
CGGCTTCGGCTTCGGCTTCGGCTTCGGCTTCGGCTTCGGCTTCGGCTTCGGCTTCGGCTTCGGCTTCGGCTTCGGCTTCGGCTTCGGCTTCGGCTTCGGCTTCGGCTTCGGAAGTGATTTCTTCCGGGTTGTCCTGGTTGTCAATCGACAGATCGTCCGCTGCAGGATCAGAAGCCGATGGATCAACTTCCAATCGCTCTTCTGAATTGGGGTCTTCCAGTGGTTCCTGATCAGTCTTCTTTTTACCAGCCACCGTCACAATCCCCTTATCGATTCTAAAAACACCCGAACTACAGACGCACCCAAGTTAATCCGCGCCAGCCGCACCCTCAACCCGCAAGGCATGTTTCACAAGTTTTTTGACGGCCTTACTCATCTTCTTGGGCGTGGGTTCTTTAGCAATCTTCAGGCGCCGGAACGTCAACGTTCTAAGGGGGTCGGCCGTCGCTTCGCTAATAGCGGCCAACCATAAAGGCGCAGAACCTTCCCAGACGTCGGCAAATTGTCGCGCGGTCCGTGGCGAAAATATCGGCGCTAAAACGGGTGCGTCACCAAGGGCAGCTTTTTCGGCCTGGGGGGTGAGCGGCAGGAGCCTTTGTCTATAGACCGGCTGTGCGAACGTGGTCAGGCCTAGTTCGGTTAGGCGTTCGGCGACATTGCCGCGGCTGTGTTCCCCGCGCAGATGCAAAAGTGGGCTTTCGGGTCTAAGTTGTAACAGGTTTGCCACCAGTTCCTCAGCCGTCGCGCCAACCATCCGGGCCATCCATCCCGCGCCTTTTGCAGTTCCAGTGGTGGCAGGCCCAACGCAATACGCAGGTAGTTTTCGGTTCACCCCCAAGGATACCGCCGCATTCACCGAGTTTGCCGATGTGAAGATCAAACCCCGAATTCCTTTTGTCGCCACTTGAACCTCAAGCGGCCGTATCTCAAGTAAAGGGGAATGAATCACAGTGACACGCGATCTGGCGCGGGTCGGAAGCTGCGCAACGAACCTCTCCGAGGCGGCGCGAGGGCGGGTCATCAAAAGGTACAACAGGCGGCGCCTTCGGCCTTGGGATTGTTTGCGTCCGCGCAGGGTGCTACCCCGCTTTGAAATCATGATGCAACGGATCAGGTCAATGGTGCAAACACTTACCGTCCTTGGATTGGAAAGCAGCTGTGATGATACAGCTGCCGCTGTCGTGCGCCAAACTGACTTCGAGCCTGCGGAAATTTTATCTTCCATCGTGCATGGCCAGACTGAGCTTCACAGTACATTCGGCGGCGTTGTGCCAGAAATCGCTGCCCGGGCGCACACGGAAAAGTTAGACATCTGCGTAAAACAGGCACTGGACACTGCGGGGCTGAGTTTGCGGGACATGGATGCCATAGCTGTTACAGCAGGACCCGGCCTGATAGGCGGGGTTATGTCAGGCGTGATGTGCGCTAAAGGTCTAAGCGCGGCGTCCGGCCTGCCCTTGATCGGCGTTAACCATCTTGCGGGCCATGCGCTAACGCCCCGCCTGACCGACAAGATTGCATTTCCTTATCTGATGCTTTTGGTTTCAGGCGGGCATTGCCAGTACCTGATTGCCAGAGGGCCCGAAGAATTTACCCGGTTGGGCGGAACAATTGACGACGCACCCGGCGAAGCTTTCGACAAAACCGCGCGGTTGCTGGGACTGCCTCAACCCGGAGGCCCAAGCGTAGAGGCTGAGGCTCGGGCGGGAAATCCAAACCGTTTCCATTTTCCGCGTCCTCTGCTGGATCGACCAGGTTGTGATCTTTCTTTCTCTGGCCTTAAGACGGCCTTGTTGCGTTTGCGCGATCTGGTCGTTCTTGAAAAGGGCGGTTTGATGCGAAGCGACCGCGCAGATCTATGCGCCGGATTTCAACAAGCTGTAGTGGAAACTCTGTCGGAAAAAACCCGAAGTGCCATTGCATTATACATGGCTGAGAGTCCACCAGAGCCGGTCATAGCGGTGGCCGGAGGAGTGGCAGCGAATTTCGCGATTCGCGCTCGTTTAGAGACTGTTGCTGTGGAGTCTGGTGCAAAATTCATTGCCCCGCCGTTGAGCCTTTGCACTGATAACGCTGCCATGATTGCATTCGCTGGGTTGGAGCGATTTCGCCGTGGCGCCAGAGATGGAATGGAGCTTTCCGCTCGGCCCCGTTGGCCACTGGATCAGAACAGCCCTTCGATTTTGGGCGGTGGCAAAAAAGGTGCTAAGGCGTGAGCATTTCAATCCTGGGATCAGGTGCATTTGGAACCGCATTGGCGGTTTCACTTGCTGAGAATGGGCAGGTCACCCTTTGGTCGCGCAATAACGAACAAGCGCAGACAATGCTATTGGAGCGGGAAAACAAATCCCATTTGCCCGGCGTGCGCCTTCCCTCGGAAATCGATGTAACTGCTGACATAGAGAAAGCTGCCCTTTCCGACGTCGTCCTATTAGCTGTTCCAATGCAAAAAATGAGGGAAGCCTTAGTTGAACAAGCCTCTGCACTGGATGGCAAGACACTGGTGGCCTGTTGCAAGGGAATAGAATTGGCTACCGGGGTAGGTCCGATATCTATTATCAAGCAAGTAACACCCAATTCCTGCGCTGCCCTTCTCACCGGACCAAGTTTTGCAGACGACATCGCGCGCGGTCTACCTACGGCGCTGACTTTGGCTTGCGCGGACAAGAACCTTGGGAAAAACCTGCAGACCGACCTAACTACGTCCAATTTGCGCCTGTATCGCACCAACGATTTGATCGGCGCAGAACTTGGGGGCGCCCTAAAGAACGTGATAGCCATAGCCTGTGGCGCTTCCATCGGAGCAGGTCTGGGCGACAGTGCGCGAGCGGCGCTAATGACAAGAGGGTTTGCTGAAATGCTGCGCTTTGCGTTGATGCGTGGCGCAAGGTCTGAAACATTGATGGGCTTGTCCGGACTAGGTGATTTGGTTTTGACCTGTTCGTCGGAACTGTCTAGAAATTACCGTTTTGGACTGTGTTTGGGTCGGGATCGACCCTTCGACCAATCAACTACAGTCGAAGGTGTAGCCACAGCGACCGCAGTTGCGGAAATCGCACAGACCGAAGCGCTGGAAATGCCGATAAGCCAAACGGTGGCAGAGCTTAGTATCGGAAAATACAGTGTAAACGACGCGATTGGCACTCTGCTTAGTCGCCCGCTCAAGGAGGAATAGGATGCTTATTGCGTTGATCACCCGTGACAAAGAGGGCGCGTTGCAAACCCGCCTTGATAACCGTTCGGCTCACCTGTCGTATATTGAAGAAACAGGAGTTGTTTCCCAGGCTGGCCCGTTGTTGGACGGCGATGCTATGATTGGTTCGCTGATCATTTTAGATGTGGAAGATATGGATGCTGCGAAGACGTGGGCCGACAACGATCCTTATGCCAAGGCTGGGTTGTTTTATTCCGTAGAGCTAATCCCATGGAAAAAGGTGATAGGTTGATGGCGTACTGGCTATTCAAATCCGAGCCTTCGACGTGGAGTTGGGATCAGCAGGTCGCCAAAGGCGATTCTGGTGAGGAATGGGATGGCGTTCGAAATTATCAGGCGCGGAACTTTATGCGTCAAATGCATGTTGGCGATCGCGGTTTTTTTTACCACTCGCAAAAAGACAAGGCGATTGTCGGGATTGTTGAAGTCTGCGCCCAAGCGCATCTGGACAGCACAACCGATGACGAGCGCTGGGAGTGTGTGGACATAAAAGCAGTCCGACCATTCGTTGCGCCAGTGACATTAGACCAGATTAAAGCCGATGAACGGCTATCTGAGATGGTTTTGGTTAAAAACTCGCGACTTTCTGTGCAGCCCGTGACTGGTTCAGAGTGGGCTGTAATTTGCAACCTTGGTCAAACTCTGGCTGATTAAAAAGGGAAGATCCTGAACTTTCAGAACCTTCCCTACCCCCGCGCGCTCCCGAGTCACCACACGCGATTGGATTATTCTGGTTCTGACCGTCCTGGTCATGTTTTGACCTTAGCTGATCAACGGCTATAGGCACAAACAACAAATCCGTAAGAATTCACTAAAATTCAATTTTCAGCCTGCTTTTGTCAGCATTAGTTCGGCTATTTTCTGTTACTGCCGAGAGGGAAATCTTTGGTTCCGTGACCAGTGGAAATTCGATGGACCAACGCTAAAAATTTTTTCCAAAGGTCAGATTCCATTCACTTTTTTTGGGGGGTTCGTTCAAATTTAATATATTTTTCAAATTCTTATTTGTTCCTAGGGAAACTTTCTCGAATGGGAAATAAAAGTTCAATCATTCAAGAAAAACTGTTTTTGGGTCAGGCTTGAATATTCTTCATCAATTATTTAACATAAAAGTTAAATTAAAAATCCTGCCATGCCCAGAGAGGTAGTCATGCCAGTTACGCTTCCAAATGAAAGCCCCGAATATCGATCCGCTCGAAACGCCTTGCTCGCGGCCGAAGCCGATTTGAGGTCTCAAATAGAAAATGTCGCGAAACTGCGTCGCAACCTGCCAAAGGGCGGAGCAGTTCCTTCGGATTACGTGTTTCGGACCGAGAAAGGTGAGACTGCGCCTATGTCGACACTATTTGGTTCGCATGACACCCTTGCTATCTACTCGCTGATGTACGGACCAACCGCTGACGCGCCTTGTCCAATGTGTTCAGCTTTTCTTGACGGGCTGAATGGTCAGATCGCGCATATCTCACAAAAGATAAGCTTAGCGATTGTCGCTCAAAACACGGCGGAAAAGTTAGTTGAACTTAAATCTCGAATGGGTTGGAGCGAATTGTCGCTATTTTCCGCAAAAGGTACTGACTATCAACGCGATTATCTGGCAGAAACTCAGGATGGGAGCCAACTGCCGATCCTGAACATCTTTCAGCGCGGTAACGACGGCATACGCCACTTTTGGAGTTCTGAACTTTTCTTCGAGCCCAGCGATTGGCATCCGCGTCACGTGGACTCGGCGTGGCCGCTTTGGAATATCCTTGACTTCACGCCAGGCGGCCGGGGTGAATTTTTTCCCTCGCTACGATGATGCTGATTTGTAACGGCGGCCAAGTCAGCCGCCGTCTATTTCGGATAACTATTTATCAGTAGCGGTAGTGCTCAGGCTTATACGGGCCTTCTGGTTTCACGCCGATATAAGCTGCCTGTTCATTATCCATCTGAGTCAACTTCACCCCAATCCGATCCAAGTGAAGCCGAGCGACTTTCTCGTCCAGATGCTTGGGCAGGATATAGACTTTGTTCTCGTACTGGTCGCCCTTGGTAAATAGCTCTATCTGCGCCAAAACCTGGTTGGTAAACGATGCAGACATAACGAAAGAGGGGTGACCGGTCGCGTTTCCAAGGTTCAAAAGGCGACCCTCGGACAGCAGAATGATACGGTTGCCAGAAGGCATTTCGATCATGTCTACCTGTTCTTTGATGTTGGTCCATTTGTGGTTGCGTAAATTGGCGACCTGAATTTCGTTATCGAAGTGGCCAATATTGCCGACAATGGCCATATCCTTCATCTCACGCATATGTTCGATGCGGATTACGTCCTTGTTTCCCGTGGTCGTAATGAAGATATCGGCGCTGTCTATTTCGTCCTCCAGCAGGGTAACTTCGAAACCGTCCATCGCGGCTTGCAAGGCGCAGATCGGATCCACCTCAGTTACTTTAACGCGGGCACCTGCACCGCGCAACGACGCGGCAGATCCTTTGCCAACATCCCCATAACCACAAACTACGGCGACCTTACCAGCCATCATTGTGTCTGTGGCGCGGCGGATACCGTCAACCAGCGATTCCTTGCAACCGTATTTGTTGTCGAACTTCGACTTTGTTACCGAGTCATTTACGTTGATTGCCGGGAAGGGAAGATGGCCGTCTTTGAAAAGTTGATACAGTCGGTTCACACCGGTGGTGGTTTCCTCAGAAACACCCTGAATCTGGTCGCGCATCTTAGCAAACCAACCCGGGGACGCTGCCATCCGTTTGGCGATCTGCTTCTTGATCACCTCTTCCTCTTCTGAGCTTGGAACAGCAATAATTTCTTCGCCTGCCTCCGCCCGCGCGCCCAAAAGAATGTACAATGTCGCGTCACCGCCATCGTCCAGGATCATGTTTGGGCCTTCTTCGAACAAGAACGATTTGTCCAGGTAATCCCAGTGCTCTTCAAGCGTTTGGCCTTTGATGGCAAACACCGGTATGCCTGCTGCTGCTATAGCGGCCGCGGCATGGTCCTGTGTCGAGAATATGTTACACGACGCCCAGCGCACGTCTGCCCCAAGCGCGACGAGCGTTTCGATCAGTACCGCAGTTTGAATCGTCATGTGCAACGAGCCAACTATCCGTGCGCCCTTCAAGGGTTTCTGGTCGCCGTATTCAGCGCGCAGCGCCATAAGGCCAGGCATCTCTGTTTCAGCAATATCCAGCTCTTTTCGGCCAAACTCAGCCAGCGAAATGTCCTTTACCTCGTAGTCATTGCCCATAGCACGCCTCCGTATAACCTGACCGAGGCATCTAACATTGACATCATGGTCTCGCAATGCGAATTCGATCCGGCAAATTCGAATATACGAAAATTGATCGAGTCCGATAACCTCGCGACCTTAGACGTCTATATGGAACAAGAAATTCAACAGCTGAATGTAACGTCTTCCGCACCCGCACAGTTTCGCAAAGCGATCATATTTTGCTGTGACCAAAATTATTTGGTCTTTGCCGCACACGCCGCGTCCCAAATCGCTTCTCTGCATTCAAATCGAGATTTCGATATTTGCATCTGCTATGGCGAGCGACCGGTTGAAATTCCAAAGTCACTTGAACATCTGAACATTCGGCTCTGTCACGTGGATACAGGAAACCTTTTTCAGGGTCTTAGGCTTGATCCCGGCAAAAGTCATGATGTTTATCTGCGCCTTGCACTGCCTTCAGCATTTTCCGCCAAATATGATCGCATTCTTTATTTGGACAGCGATATTTTTGTCCAAGGCGGAAACTTTAGCGCTTTGATGGACTTGGACATTGCACCACACCCAATTGCAGCGGTGCGCGATAACACTCAGTGGCGTACGCCTGGTCGAAAACCTAAACAGTTCAGAATTTTAGCGCTGCGCTCGGCGCCATACTTCAATGCCGGTGCGATACTGATGGATGTAAATCGTTACAACAATCAGGGCTTGCTAAAAAAATGCTTGGAACTGGGCAAGGCAAAAGCCGACGTTATGATCCGCCATGACCAAAACCTGTATAACGCAGTTTTACAAGGGGATTGGGCAGAAATAAGCCCGATGTGGAATTGGCAGTTTACGTGGTCTTCGCAGCTCTTTGCCATGCAGATCGAACCGCATTTAGTTCATTTCATTGGCAAGACCAAACCTTGGAAAGATCCAAGAGGCGAGCTTAGTCCACGCTTTGCGAGGACTATGAAAGCGTTCTCCGATGTGCATTTTCCCGATGAAAATATATTTCGGAAGAATAATGGGCCGATGGCCTTGAATAGCACAAAGATGCGCAAAATTTTGATAAAACATCTTCTTTCAGCATCAAGGACTCAACGTTATCTAGGCAAATTCAAAAATGATTTTGAAGTGATCACAAACAACGTCATGTCGACTACGGGTCACTAAAGATCAGCTAGGGATGCCGTCGGGCGTTTCTTTGCTGTTGGCTTCAAAAAAGTCGGTGCCGACTGCGACTATGCAACTAATGCCATTCGCATGGGTCACCAAGACCGTGTAACTTCCGGTTTCTTCCGAAGTCCATACTTCCATAACTGATTGCGCACCACGCGTCTTTTGCAACCCTCCAAAGGCCAACTTCTCTGAGTAGCTGTTCTGCAGTTTGGTTATGAGATGCTCGCGCTCTGCACAATTTTGGGCAAAAGCCGGAGGCGCTGCGGCGGCCATTCCGAAAGTCAGGACAATTCCAAACAAACGCTTGAACATATAATGCTCCTTTCGATACGTGTTTCGTTTCGAGAGGGGCGCAACCGGGAGGAGCCTGCGCCCCCCTCAGTCCATTATGTCGGGATCAAATCGCGCCAATTCAAAGCACGAATGCTCAAGAAATAGTTGGCAGCCAGTGATCCAGACAGGTACATCATATCATAAAAACACCGGGCTTGCGCGTCGGTCATAAAGGGGCATGGCAGAATGGCAACACAACCAAGAGCATGGCAAAGGATGCTGTCAGGTCGCAGGTTGGATTTGCTGGACCCCACACCGGTGGACATCGAGATCGAAGATATCGCCCATGGACTTGCTTTTGTCGCGCGCTGGAATGGTCAAACGCATGGTGATTTTGCTTATTCCGTAGCTGAACACTCCCTGCTGGTCGAAGAACTTTTTAGTCGCATCGCCCCTAATTCCCCAGTCAAATGGAGGTTGGCCGCATTGTTGCACGATGCGCCGGAGTATGTGATCGGGGATATGATTTCGCCAGTAAAGTCAGCCGTCGGACCGGGATACGGCGAGCTGGACGACCGACTTGCCACGGCAATTCACATCCGGTTCGGCCTGCCTGCGTCGGTTCCAAAAACTGTCAAAGCGCAAATTAAAAAGGCTGATAAAATCAGCGCCTGGATGGAAGCCACCCAGATCGCGGGGTTTTCTGAAGCCGAGGCCACAAAATTCTTCGGCCGCCCGGACAAGGCAATTATTGAAGGATCGCTGATCAAACTGCGTCCGCCAATCGAAGTGCGGCGGGCATATATGGAACGACACAAACAGTTGATCGCGTCCCTCTAGCAAATCAAATTACTCCACCGTCGGCTTGAAGCCAACAAAGACCTTTGACCCAATGTCGCAATCTGGCAACTAGACGTCTGTTTGGCGGCGTCGAATTAAGTAAATCATGGGATGCTTTATCAACAAAAAATGGAGCATCGGATGACCACCAGGGGCCATTGCCTTTGCAAGAAAACCAGTTGGGAATTTGTCGAAGAAATTTCTTGGGGCTGTTATTGCCATTGTGACGACTGCCGCAGAAATTGCGCGGCCCCTGTCGTTGCGTGGCTCGGCGTTCCCTTGAAAAACTTTAGGTGGACCGGGAAAACCCCAAAAACCTTCGAAAGCTCCAAAGGCGTATACAGACATTTCTGCGCCGATTGCGGTTCACCGCTAGGTTTCGAAGCACAACACTACGAAGGGGGAATGCACCTTTACGCGGCTTCTATGGAAAACCCCGAGGATTTTGAACCGACTTTTCACGTCAACTATCATAGCAAATTGCCATGGCTCAATATGCTCGATGACCTAAAAAAGTACGAGAGCACATTGTTACATGCGCCCGAAGATATTAGCGATTATCAAGATTGACCTTTTGGTATTTTTCGAAGGCAGCCGCCGCGCACTCAGGAATGGTCACATTGATAGCAATTCAAATGAAGGCTATGCCAATAAGACTGTTCTAACGTGGGCTGCGCTTTGCCAGAATCCGCTGCAACGTCCTACGGTGCATGTTCAAACGCCGCGCTGTCTCGCTGACATTCCGATCACATAGCTCATAAACGCGCTGGATATGTTCCCAACGTACCCGATCGGCACTCATGGGGTTTTCAGGCGGTGGAGGCAACTCATCTCCTTTGGCCAGCAAAGCATTCATGACGTCGGTGGCATCGGCAGGTTTTGAAAGGTAATCTGTGGCTCCGATCTTTACCGCGGCCACTGCGGTTGCGATGGCGCCGTATCCAGTCAAGACTACGACCCTGCAATCTGGCCGCTTTTCTCGCAGAACTTCCACGACATCCAGGCCGTTTCCATCCTCCAATCGTAGATCAACTACCGCGTAGGCAGGAGGCCGAGCCGTCGCAATGGCGCGACCAGCTGCAACCGAGCCAGCAGTCTCGATTTCAAAGCCTCGTTTCTCCATGGCCTTGGCCAAACGTCTCAGAAAAGGCTCGTCATCGTCTACCAAAAGCAAGGATTTGTCGGGGCCGATGTCAAGCTCGGAACTGTCTGCCATATTAGGGTCTTTCCGCTATTTCACGCCAATTGGCTTAATTATGAGTAATAGCAGCGCCATGACAAAGGTCAAACTAGCCGCTGAAAATCACATTCTTTCTAGAAAACAGCTGACCTTTTTAGCCATCTGTTCTGCTGTATCGTTGCGGTTAAAGAACTCAATAAACCCGTCCTGTGGGGTAACAAGATAAGTAAAGGTCGAATGGTCGACCAGATAATACTCGTCGCTTTTGTCATGAGCTTTGTAGTAAGTCTTATATGCTTGGCTAGCGGCCTTTACCTGTTCAGGTGATCCAGTCAACGCAATCATACGTTCATGGAGATTGAAAGCGTAGTCTCCGATCACCTCAGGCGTATCGCGATCTGGATCAATCGAAATGAAAAGCGGCGTCACCGAAAAGCCGCGTTCCGCCAGAATATCAACGGCCTCGGCATTACGGGACATGTCAAATGGGCAGACATCAGGACAGAAAGTATAGCCAAAGTAAACAAGGGTAGGCTCTGTGATCACGTCAGTATCGGACACCGTTTCGCCTTCGGCGTTGATCAGTTGAAATGGGCCGCCTATTGCTGCAGCGCCGCCAGCTATCTGGCTAGTACGGCATTGAGCGAATTTGTCATCCCCTTTCCCTCCTGTCGTCAGCAACCACATGGCTCCTAATCCAACGGCCAGTACGACGGCTGCAAGTATTGCGTAAAGGCGGATCATGGCAATTATCCTGATTCAAGGGTTGTTGATCGTTTCAACCGGGACACCTATCAAGATAAGCATCCGACGCAACAGGACATAATTGACCAATGGCAAATTCCAGCATCAGTCTTTGGCGCGGGCAGGAACGCAGTAGTTGGATCCGCCTGCGGACACTGATTTTGCTGCGTTGGGTTGCTATTATTGGCCAGGTCACGGCGATCACGGTAGCCCAACACACCTATCATGTTCAGCTTGAGCTTGGTTTGTGCTATTTCGCGGTTGGCGTATCGGTTATGGGCAACCTGACGGCAATCCTTCTTTTTCCAGAAAACAAACGCCTGTCTGAATTCGAAAATTTCCTGATGGTGCTTTTCGATCTGCTGCAATTGTCTTTTCTTTTGTATCTGACGGGCGGACTGAACAATCCATTTGCCTTGCTTCTGGTGGGTCCCGTTACAATCTCGGCCAATGTAATGAGCACACGCTCAACTCTGATCGTCGGGGCAGTAGCAATCGTTCTGACAACTCTGCTGGCGCAATTCCATTTACCGTTGCGCACCAATGTTGGGCTGGTTTTAGATATGCCCGACATCCTTTTATTCGGTAATTGGTCCGCGATTGTGATTGCTATTGTTTTCCTCGGGGCCTACTCGCACCGCGTCAGCTCAGAGGTGCAGTCCATGTCCGAGGCTTTGTCAGCCACCCACATGGCCCTTGCCCGCGAACAAAAACTGACCGATCTGGGCGGTGTCGTGGCGGCTGCCGCACACGAATTGGGTACGCCGCTTGCCACGATAAAGTTAGCCAGTTCAGAGTTATTGGAAGAGCTCGAAGATCGTCCCGACCTGAAGGAAGACGCAGCGTTGATCCGCGAACAGGCAAATCGGTGTCGCGACATCCTCAGAGACATGGGCAGTGCAGGTAAAGACGATCTGCATCTGCGGCAAGCCCCGCTTTCTGCGGTCATACACGAAGCGGCGGAGCCGCATGTAAACAGGGGCAAATCGATTCATTTTCGCGAAGGTCCCGCTGGGGATGCAGATGTTCAACAACCCGCAATTCTGCGCAAACCAGAAATCATCCATGGTCTGCGAAACTTGATCCAGAACGCCGTTGATTTCGCGCAAACAAATGTCTGGGTCGAGGCGGAATGGACAACGAATTGGATCATGATATCGATTATGGATGACGGTCGGGGGTACCCCTCTCACATTATCGGGCGGATCGGCGATCCGTTTATGCGGAGACGGCGTTCCGAGTCTGATCGAACTACGCGCCCGGAATATGAGGGCATGGGTTTGGGGTTGTTCATTGCGAAGACCCTGTTGGAAAGAAGTGGCGCTGATTTGAAGTTTGCCAACGGAGCCGACCCTTATCAAAATCTGACCAACGACCCAGAGCGGCGTGGCGCCATTGTTCAGGTTATTTGGCCGCGTAGGCTGATAGACGCACAAACAGGCGACTCACCTGTGCCATCCGGCGCCAATCAACCGTTTCAGATATAAATTAGGGTATCATTAACCTTTGACATTCATAGAGGGGCCGTTGGGCTCAAAGGATGTCAACTCCATGGCTGACTGGATCACTCTGGCCGCGATCAGCTTGGTGTCGGCGGGTTTCGCGCTGCAATGGCTTTTGCCGAGACGATTGTCGCGGATTAACGACTATGGGCCGGCCACGCGGAATTCTTTGTTCGACACCGTATTCCTATTCGACGGCGACCGCCTGATAAGCCACTTGGACATTGCATTGGCCGGTTATGAGGCCGTCAATAACTGGCAGGATCTCCATCGTCTCCTTAGCCGGGATTTCCCGACCTTCC
The DNA here is from genome assembly GCF_059612885.1 of Ruegeria sp. YKSD179. NCBI lineage: Bacteria > Pseudomonadati > Pseudomonadota > Alphaproteobacteria > Rhodobacterales > Roseobacteraceae > Ruegeria > Ruegeria sp. YKSD179. The sequence goes on from NZ_JBXWRL010000044.1 coordinate 12,444, forward strand.
CCCAGACATCCGAAACTGTGCGCCGCAAGGGTAGCATGATCGTCGCTGCGCTCGATTGAACGATGGACCGAGAGGTTTTGTGTGAATGGATTGACGGTATAGTCCGGGTGCAACTTCGCGACAAACAAAGCGGTGCGACTTTGGTTCGCAGTGAACTGGCGGATCCAACCCGAATGGCGATGGACCAGGCACCTTACCCGGTTTGGTTGCTGGATGAATTCAACGTTGTTCGATGGTGCAACTCGGCTTACGTCTCCTTGGTGCGCAAAGTGCGAGGAAAGGAAGCCGACTTAATGAAGCCGCTTTTCCCAAAGGCTCAAAGCAAAGATCACTTGAGCAGCAAAACCCGCGTGTCGGTTTCGGTCAAGGGCAACGAGAACAAGCTTTGGTTCGATTTGATGCTTGTAGACAGTGAAGAAGGTCTATTGAATTACGCTACGAATGTTAATGCTATTGTCGAGGCCGAGGCGGCGCAGCGTAAATTCGTGCAGACCATGACAAAGACATTCGCGCAACCGTCGATCGGGTTAGCTATATTTGACCGGAACAGGCAGCTGGCGTTGTTCGCCCCGCTCTTACCGACTTAACTGCCTTTTCACCGGACTTCCTCAGCTGTCGCCCCAGTCTCTCCAGCTTTTTCGACCGATTGCGTGATCAAAGCATGATGCCTGAACCAAAGAATTACCGCGGATGGCGGCGTCAGATGAATGACTTGCTTGAAGCCGCTCAAGACGGAAATTTTCAGGAAACTTGGTCTCTGTCGTCCGGTTCGGTCTATTCTGTCAGCGGTCGCCCGCACCCTGACGGAGCTGTCGCTTTTTTATTCGAGGACATCACAGCCGAAATCACGCTAACCCGCAGATTTCGGTCAGAAATGGATCTTATGCAATCCATCTTGGATAACCTCACGGACGCAATCGCTGTCTTTTCAAATGACGGAACATTGGCACAGACCAACGCCGCCTATCAGACATTGTGGGGCGAGACGGAAGAAGCGGGGTTCGAGCCAGGAACAGTTCTGGACGTAACACGTAAGTGGCAGGAATTATGTGACGCTACCCCAGTCTTGGGCGAGATCCGTGACTTTGTCGGGATGCGTGATAATCGTGCACAGTGGTCGGCAACAATGTCAATGAGAGACGGAACCGGATTGAACTGTACCGTCAGCCCGCTGCAAAACGGGGCGACCATCATTCGATTCACAGTAGAACAGACGACCCACCAGACTGTTGCTATGGACAAAGCCATTGCCTGAACCGGGTTGCAGCGGGCTAGGTGCAAGTCCATTGTAGCGCCATGAATACGATTGTTGAGATCTCGTTGAATTCACCGGAAGAAACTCAAGCACTGGCCGCAAGGCTGGGTGCAGTTTTAGCTGTTGGAGATGTGCTTTTGTTGGAAGGCGAAATCGGAAGCGGCAAAACTCATTTCGCGCGGGCTTTGATCCAGTCGTTAATGTCGGTACCGGAAGATGTGCCCTCGCCCACGTTTACGTTGGTACAGACTTACGATACTCGAATCGGCGAGGTCTGGCATTCCGATCTCTATCGTTTGTCGGATATCAACGAGATTGAAGAGCTGGGCTTGACGCAGGCTTTTGATGAGGCTGTGTGTCTGATTGAGTGGCCGGAAAAACTCGAACAATTGGAACCACCCTCGGCGTTGCGAGTACATTTTCAGACAGACGCTGACCACTGTGAGACACGGCATCTAAACTTCGGCTGGACCGATCCAAAATGGCTCAGAAAGCTGGAGGGGACTCTATGACTAATCGGGCCATATTAGCCGAGGCTCTGATCGCACAGACAGAATGGGCGGATGCGATACATACACCTTTGGCCGGAGATGCCTCGAACCGTCGGTACGAACGTCTCACTAACAAAGTAAATAGAGCCACGGCTCTTCTTATGGATTCTCCACCAGACAAGAATGAAGACGTTGCAGCGTTTGTTCGAATGGCGAAATACTTGCAATCAATCGGTCTAAGCGCACCGGAAATTTACGCAGAGGATTGCGAATACGGCTTTCTGCTGCTGGAGGATCTGGGTGATGACCTTTTTGCCCGGGTTCTGGAACGAGAAGCCGAACTTGAACGCAAGTTATACGAGGCTGCAACTGACGTTTTGGTGCATCTGCATGCCTCACCGGTTATCCCGCTAGATTCTTATGACCCGGCAATAATGACTGAATATTCGGCCCTCGCTTTTACCAAATACGCGCAAGGCATTCTGGGTGCCCATGATGTCGACGCACGATCAAGGTTTGAATTGCGTTTCTCCGATATTCTCCACCGCGAAACAGGAGGCTACCGGGTCGTAGTGCAAAGGGACTATCATGCCGAAAACCTGATTTGGTTGCCGAACCGTACCGGACTTCGCCGCGTTGGCCTTTTAGACTTCCAAAGCGCCATGCTCGGGCATCCTGCCTATGATCTGATGTCTTTGCTACAGGACGTACGCCGCTCTGTGCCGGTTGGGATAGAAATGCGAATGATCGATCGATACATCGCCTCAACGGGCATAGACAGTCACGACTTTAGAACTGCCTACGCAGTGTTAGGCGCCCAGCGCAATCTAAGGATATTGGGTGGATTCGCGCGTTTAGCGACAGACTACGAAAAGCCGCATTATGTTGATTTGATACCAGCAGTTTGGGGCCATTTGATGCGTGATCTCGAGCACCCTGCGCTTGTTTCGATTGCAGATATTGTGCGTAATGCGTTGCCGCCACCCAATCCCGACAATTTGGCGAGGCTTCGACCGTAATGAAAGGTGAACCCGAAGCCGTCATGCTGTTTGCCGCAGGGTTCGGTACACGCATGGGCAACATAACGAAAGACAAACCAAAACCAATGGTCGAGGTCGCAGGCCGGCCCCTGATCAACCACGCATTGGATTTGGCCGAAGGCATTGGCCCATCTCGCATTGTCGCAAACGTCCACTATCTGGCCGACCAGATAATTGCATACTTGGCAGCGACCGACGTGCGAATTTCCTTGGAAGAGCCGGATATTCTTGAAACCGGAGGTGGACTACGCGCAGCCCTGCCTCTACTGGAGTCCGACCCTGTTTTCACACTGAATACCGATGCCATCTGGGCTGGTCCGAACCCATTGCGGCTTTTGAGAGAGGCCTGGAGACCCGAGGAAATGGACGCATTGTTAATGTGTGTTCCCGTCGCACATGCTATTGGCTACAGCGGCCAAGGAGATTTTTCTCAGGACGCTTCCGGGCGTATCGCCCGTGGGCCGGGCCTGATCTACGGAGGCGCACAAATCATCAAAACAAGCGGACTTACCGCCGTTCCTGACAGTACCTTTTCGCTTAATGTAGTTTGGGATCAAATGCACGATGCCGGAAGGCTACATGCCCTTCAATATCCGGGTCGATGGTGCGACGTCGGCCGACCCGAAGGCATAGTGTTGGCTGAGGAGTTGATTGCCGATGTTTGAAAACGACGCTCTGCCGAGGGTGTTTGCTGTTCCGCCGGGCGTGGATTTTCCAAAAGCACTTGTCGACGGCATACGCGCGCGCAGCGCAGCCTTTCCGCCGGAAAACCTGGCCCGCATGCAGTTGATAGTAAATACTCGTCGCATGGAGCGTCGGGTGCGTGATCTGTTTGATCAAGGGGCACCTTGTCTGTTGCCCCGACTTTCCTTGCTGACAGATTTGGGTGAAAGCGTAGATCTTGCACATATTCCTCCGGCGATCCCCGCGTTACGCCGTCGGCTAGAATTGACACAGTTGATTTCAAAACTTTTGGATCAACAGCCAGATCTTGCCGCACGATCATCCCTGTTCGATTTATCTGACAGCCTTGCATTGTTAATTGACGAAATGCAGGGCGAAGGCGTTTCTGCGGACGCTGTCCGCCAATTGGACGTCAGTGATATGTCGGGGCACTGGGCTCGCGCTCAGGCTTTCATTGACATAGCGGATCAATTTATCTCGTCGGGAGATGACGCACTGGACGCGCAAGCGCGGCAACGGCGCGTAGTGGAAAATCTCGTCGCAAGTTGGCAAAAACAACCTCCGCTTAATCCGGTCATCTTGGCAGGGTCGACTGGATCGCGTGGCACAACACTTATGCTGATGGAGGCCATCGCCCGACTGCCTCAAGGGGCCTTGATCCTGCCGGGTTACGATTTCGATCAACCACAGTATGTGTGGGAGAGTTTGGACAACGCCCTCACCTCAGAGGATCACCCGCAATACCGGTTTCAAAAGTTGCTACGGAAGTTGGATATGTCGCCGGATCAAGTTCAGCCATGGACCGATGACCAAGCTCCTTCGCCATCTCGCAACCGGTTGGTATCTCTTGCATTGCGTCCTGCGCCGATCACGGATGCTTGGATGTCCGAGGGGCCTCAACTGCGCGAACTGGATATTGCCACCCGGGACCTGACTTTGGTCGAGGCTCAATCCCCCCGTGCAGAAGCACTGGCAATCGCTATGCGTTTACGGCACGCCGCCGAAATCGGACAGTCTGCAGCACTGATAACGCCGGACCGAATGCTGACCAGACGGGTCAGCGCCGCTTTAGATCGCTGGAATATCTTACCTGATGACAGCGCTGGATTGCCTTTGCAGCTTTCTCCGCCAGGCCGTTTTCTGCGCCACATTGCCAGTTTGTTTGTGCGCCGCCTTGATGGTGAAGCATTGCTGACGCTACTGAAACATCCTTTGTGCCATGATGGCGGCGGCCGAGGCGGCCACCTGCTGTTCACCCGTGAACTGGAGCTGCACATTCGTCGCCATGGACCGCCCTTCCCGGACCAACGCAGCTTGACCGCTTTTGGCGAAGGCAAAAACTTGCCGGAGCCTTGGTTACGTTGGCTAGTGTCTTGCTTCTGCGAGCTACACAGCCCCTCCGAACTTCCGCTGTCTGACTGGGTGGCTCGTCTCCGCTCGACTGCTGAGTTGATGTCAAACGGGTCGAGCGGTGAAGCTGGCAATTTATGGGAAAAGAAAGCTGGTCAAAATGCCTTTGCCGTTTTGAACGAATTGGAAAATGAAGCTCAGCACGGCGGTCTGATTTCGGCTCGGGACTTTGCTGATCTTTTGGGCGCGTTACTTGCCGGCGAAGAAGTTCGTGATCGTGATGCTCCACATCCAAGTATCATGATCTGGGGAACGCTTGAGGCACGTGTGCAAGGCGCCGACTTGTTGATACTCGGGGGTTTGAATGAGGGCAGTTGGCCCGAAGCAGCCTCTCCCGACCCATGGCTAAACCGTCAGATGCGAGAGAAGGCGGGACTGTTGTTGCCAGAACGTAGGATCGGATTGTCAGCGCACGACTTCCAACAGGCGGTCGGCGCTCCGGAGGTATGGTTGACCCGCGCCGTCCGCTCGGAAGAAGCGGAAACGGTCGCCTCGCGATGGCTAAACCGCTTAACCAACCTCTTGCAGGGATTGCCTGCTCAAGGTGGGCCGCAGGTCTTGTCTGACATGCGGGACCGCGGCGACCAATGGCTGCGCTGGACGGAGGCTATGGAAGCGGCGCCGCGGGTTCAGCCTGCATCCCGTCCGTCTCCTCGTCCACCCCTGTCTGCCCGACCAAGGCGCCTGAGTATAACTGAAATCAAGCGATTGATCCGCGACCCTTATGCAATTTATGCCAAACACGTACTGCGCTTAAAGCCGTTGGATCCATTGGTGCAGGCCCCGGATGCCCTATTACGCGGCATTGTCGTTCACGAGATACTCGAGGAGTTCATCAAGGAAAGTGTTTTGGACGTCTCGCTATTGACGCGTGAGAACTTTTTGAAATGCGCTGAGATATTGCTTGCTGAACATGTTGCATGGCCAACAGCGCGCACCCTTTGGCTGGCCAGACTTGAACGGATTGCGGATGACTTTCTACAAGCTGAACTCATGCGCCGATCGGATGGAGGGCCTGTGGCGTTTGAGGCGACGATGAATCTGGCGTTGACGCCATTGGATTTTGCGATTTCGGGACGCGCTGATCGCATTGACCGCACCAGACACGGGGCCTTGCGAATTATCGACTATAAAACAGGTACACCGCCGACCAAGGGTCAGCAGGCGAACTTTGACAAACAATTATTGATCGAGGCGGCAATAGCCGAACAGGGCGGTGTCGAGGGTTTCGATCCAATATCTGTCGCTCAAGCGGTGTTTATTGGGATGGGCGGCACATATAAGGAGGTGCTTGCGCCGCTGGACAAGGAACCGGTGGACAAAGTCCTAAAAGAACTCAAAGAGTTGATTTCGGCCTATTTAGAGCCTGAACAGGGGTTTTCGTCCCGCAGAATGGTGCACAAAGACAATGATACGGGTGACTACGACCACCTTGCCCGTTTCGGTGAATGGGACCGTACTACTGAAACCAGCCCCGAGAACTTGACATGAGCGCCTTGCACGACGCAACCCAGCGACAGGTGCAAGCTGCTCGGCCGGGTGCCTCAACCTGGCTGGCTGCGAATGCCGGGTCTGGCAAGACACGTGTTTTGACCGACCGTGTGGCCCGGTTGTTACTAGATGGTGTGCAGCCGCAGCATATCCTTTGCCTGACCTACACCAAGGCTGCAGCCAGCGAGATGCAGAACCGGCTGTTCAAACGTTTGGGCGAATGGGCTATGTTGGCCGACGATCAATTGCTTGAGCAGTTGACCGATCTTGGTGTCGAAGGTCATATCAGCCCTCAGCGCTTGGCGCAGGCTCGTACATTGTTCGCACGCGCGATCGAAGCTCCGGGCGGATTGAAAATTCAAACGATCCACTCATTTTGCGCTTCGCTTTTACGTCGGTTTCCGCTTGAGGCAGGGGTCAGCCCACAATTCAGTGAAATGGAAGATCGGGCCGCCGCCTTGTTGCGCGAGGAATTACTCGAAGATTTTGCAGATGGTCCGCAAGCACACCTGGTCAAGGACGTTTCCCGTTTTGTGACGGACTCCGGGTTTGACAAGTTGACGGCGGCCATCACCAGCAAACGAAGTCTTTTTGCCAAATCTAAGAGCTGGGCCGACCTCCTGACTCTTTTCGACTTACCCGATGGATTTAACGAGGAAGATCTTTTGAATCGCGTCTTCTTGGGTGGAGAAATTGAGTTTTTACAAAGTATTGTTCCCAGTTTGGTCGAAAGTGGTGGGAACGACGCAAAGGCAGCAGCAAGATTGACATCTGGAGTGACTGCGAACCTTGCCAGCCTGCCGCTATTGGAAAGTATCTTCTTGTTTGGAAAAACTGCAAAGGCACCTTTTGCAGCAAAGGTCGGCAGCTTTCCTACCAAGAATCTCCGCGAAGGTGTTTTGGCGGATAAGATGCCTCAGCTAGATCAGCTGATGCTTCGGGTTGAGGCGGCGCGCGAGCCACGGCTAGCGCTTATTGCTGCCCGAAAGACTTTTGTCCTGCACAATTTCGCTGCCGCCTTTTTGCCGGAATACGAGCGCCGCAAACAGTTGCGCGGCTGGCTGGATTTCGACGATCTAATTTTGCGTGCGCGTCAGGTGCTTAATGACCCGGCCGTAGCTGAATGGGTATTGTACCGACTGGACGGCGGCATCGATCACATTCTGGTGGACGAAGCGCAAGACACCAGCCCAGACCAATGGGACGTTGTCGAAAAACTAGCGCAGGAATTCACGAGCGGGGAAGGCGTCCGCCCTGGCATCGAGCGGACTATATTTGTCGTCGGTGACAAAAAACAGTCTATCTATTCTTTCCAAGGTGCCGACCCGCGGGCCTTCGACAGAATGCAAGCTGAATTTGGGCGGAAGCTTCAGGAATCAGGCTCTAAACTATGGAATTCAACGCTGGAATATTCGTTTCGTTCGTCCAGTGTCATATTGGGTTTAGTGGATATTCTGTTCGAAAACCGTGCAAATGCTGGCTTTCACAAGGAATCCCAGCACCGAGCTTTCAAGGCCGATCTGCCAGGCCGTGTCGATTTGTGGCCGGTGATTGAAAAAGTCGAAGATGATGAGGATGGCGATTGGACTGACCCTGTAGATCGTCCGGGGAAACGTCATCACAACGTGCTTTTGGCCGAAAGAGTGGCCCAATCGATAAAATGCATGATCGACACCGGCGAAACGATCCCCGAAGATGGCGAGGTGCCGGGCACATTTGTCCGCCGAAAAGTGCGGCCCGGGGACTTTCTGATCTTGGTCCAACGACGGTCTGACCTTTTTGCCGAGATTATTCGGGCCTGCAAGGCTGCTGATCTGCCGATTGCAGGGGCGGATCGCTTGAAGGTCGGAGCAGAGCTAGCTGTCAAGGATTTGGCGGCATTGCTGAGCTTTTCGGCCACACCAGAAGACAGTTTGTCGTTAGCCACAGTTTTGAAGTCGCCATTGTTTGGTTGGACAGAGCAGCAGATTTTTGATTTGGCGCACAAACGTAAGGAAACTTTTCTTTGGGCGGCATTGCGAAAGCGCTCTGAAGAGTTTCCGGAAACCCTCGCAGTTCTTAACGATTTGCGTGGACAAACGGATTTTCTGCGACCCTACGACCTGATCGAACGCATTTTGACGCGTCATGACGGTAGGAAAAAATTGCTGGGTCGACTTGGCGCCGAGGCAGAAGACGGTATCAACGCACTGTTGTCTCAGGCTCTTGCGTATGAACGTACCGATATTCCAAGCCTGACCGGATTTCTGGCCTGGATAGAAACAGACGATCTGGAAATCAAACGCCAGATGACCGGCGTTGGGAATATGATACGGGTAATGACCGTTCATGGCTCCAAAGGACTGGAAGCACCCATAGTTATTTTGCCTGACACTGGGAAAAGGCAGCCTCCAAGGGACGCTGAAATTATGGCGGCCCATGAAGTGCCGTTTTGGAAAGTACCGACTGATGCATCACCCAAAGTGATTGCCAACGCGCGCGACGACGCCCGAACACGAGAGGAAAACGAACGCCTACGCCTTTTGTATGTGGCTCTAACAAGGGCCGAAAAGTGGTTAATTGTTGCCGCCGCAGGTGACATCGGAAAGGATGAAAGCAGCTGGTATAATATGGTTGAAGCCGCAATGGAAAGGGCGGGAGCCATCCAGTTGCAGGGGTCTCAAACCCGGCGACTTGAACATGGCGACTGGGCAGGATTGCCGTTGGTCAAGCAATCCCACCCAGCTGTGCCGACCGAAGTTTTGCCCGCTATTTTTAGTATGCCTGCGCCCAACCCAGACGCTCCTCAGGCGGCTGCAAGCCCTTCTGAACTAGGTGGTGCCAAGGCACTACCGGGTGACACAGGACAGGACGAAGAAGCGGCAAAGCTACGCGGAACCCGGCTGCATCTTTTGTTGGAGAATTTGCCAATGGCTACGGAAGACGCATGGCCTCAGCTGAGCGTTCGATTGTTGCCGGACATGCAAGAGGCAGATCGGCACAACTTATTGCACGAGGTCACGCGCGTTTTAAAAGCCGAAGACCTAAAACCTTTTTTTGATCCTGACGCTCTTGCAGAAGTCCCTGTGTCAGCAGAGTTTCAGGGTCGCCGCCTTCACGGCGTGATAGACCGATTAATAGTCACAGAGAAAGAAATTCAAATCATTGACTTCAAATCAAATGCCACCGTGCCCGATACGCCCGAAAACTGTCCGCTCGGCTTATTGCGCCAGATGGGTGCCTATTCAATCGCCTTGGCTCAAATCTACCCAGACCACGAAATTCGAGCGGCGATACTCTGGACTCGAACTGCTAGACTGATGTGGTTGTCACAGGAACTTGTAACGAATGCCTTGCAGCAACAGTCGGCATCTTGACCTTGGATATTCTCACACATACGTTCACACTCCAAGCATTCCCCATTCAGGAGACAGAATATGTCGACCGTTGCTGTTACCGATGAGACATTTGACGCTGAAGTCAAAAATTCAGACGTCCCCGTAGTAGTAGATTTTTGGGCCGAATGGTGTGGCCCATGCAAGCAAATCGGTCCCGCTCTTGAAGAATTAGCGACCGAATATGGCGGCAAGGTAAAAATCGCCAAGGTCGACGTGGACAGCAACCCAAATTCTGCCGCGGCCATGGGTGTGCGCGGAATTCCGGCGCTGTTTATTTTTAAAGACGGTCAAGTGGTTTCGAACCGAGCGGGAGCAGCGCCCAAGGCTGCGTTGCAAAGCTGGATTGAAGAATCCATTTAATTGTCTCTGGTGACTGTTGCATTAGGCGCCCCGATGGGCGCCTTTTTCATTTCGAAATTTCGGAACCAAAAAGTCAGATTCGGACAAAGGACAATGAAATCAAATGGCCAAGACGCGAGTATTAGTGGAGTTCGGTATGGGAACTTCTCTGCGGCGTGAAGATTATACCGAAGCCGCGAAACGCGCGCTAAAAGATGCGCTGTGGCGTAATTCAGTGGACCTAGCCGATCTATTTGGCTTTCCCAAAGACGCAATGATTATCGACGCCGAAATTGGCGTGCAAAAGCCCGAATTGGTGGATCCGGGCATTTTGGAATCGATTTTTCCTTACGGTCAGCCGAACATCAAGGTTGTCCATGGCGGACTGGACATCGCAAAGCCGCATAATGATGGCCAAACGGTTATTGCGAACGCCGCGGTCATTGTTTCTTTTGATATGGAGCCTGCCAATTGACCCCCAAACGCATCATTCTGGAAACGGGTACCGGCAACGACTTGTATGGCCAGGATTACACAAAAGCTGCCCGCCGGGCATTGCAAGACGCGCTGCATCACTCATCTATCACGCTTTTTTCAAGTTTGGGCATCGACCACAATGAGATGCTCGTTAAGGTCACGGTCGGAGTGCAGCAACCTGAACAGGTTGACTGCGATCTAATAGCCCAAGATTTACCACGTGGTCGCGCAGAAGTGCGGGCCGTAAAGGGTGGGCTGGATGTTGAAGATGAAGCTTCCGGAAACCGCCATGTGATAGCGACCGCCGCTGTGGAAGCGTTTCTGCCCGACCAGTCGGATAAGTTTGTACGAAGCTAAAATAGAATAAGCCGCTCGGACGACCGGGCGGCTGTTCGAATTTCAAAGTCCAAGCGCGGATTTAGATCTTTGCTATTTCTGAGCGCTCCAGCCCGATATCATCCAGCTGTGCATCAGTAAGACCCGACAGAACTTTGCGAGTCTTGCGGTTTTTGTTCCATTCGAAAGCATCATCGAAGGCGGTGGTGAACGCGTTTACTAAGTGCAGGATGGTAGCTGCTCCGAGTGGTGCGTGTTTTGTTGCAGTTTGTGCCATTTGCGCATTCCCTCAATCTGAAACAGCCGACCCGTTGTCGGTTGTAATTGTCATGTAGTGCCGCGCCTGCGGACTCACAAATGCTAGTCCAACAACCCCGAATTGCATTTTTTGCATATCTTTTGAGCAGTTTTAGAACGGGTTGCGCCAACACCGTGACCGGCCCATATATAGCGACTGTAGTAACGGAGGCTTTGATGGCAGACAGCGATTTTCCCGGTTGGCATGGCACGACGATAATTGGTGTCAAAAAAGGCGATCAAGTCGTCATCGCCGGTGACGGTCAGGTGAGCCTTGGCCAGACCGTTATTAAGGGCACTGCGCGAAAGGTACGTCGCCTGTCACCGGGCGGGTTTGAAATCGTCGCAGGATTTGCCGGTTCTACGGCGGATGCGTTTACCCTTCTTGAAAGACTAGAGGCAAAGTTGGAGGCCACGCCCGGGCAGCTGGCCCGTGCTTCGGTCGAACTGGCCAAAGACTGGCGTACTGATAAATACCTGCAAAAACTTGAGGCTATGCTTATCGTTACGGACGGTAAGGATCTTTTTGTGATAACCGGGGCAGGGGATGTGCTGGAACCAGAGCACAACGTTGCTGCCATCGGTTCAGGTGGAAACTTTGCCTTGGCGGCAGCGCGCGCAATGATGGAAAGCGACAAGTCCGCCGAACAGGTGGCCCGTAGTGCTATGGCGATAGCCGCTGATATATGCGTCTATACAAACGGGAACCTGACGGTAGAAACGATCTAGGCCAGCAGGGTCGAAATTTCTTTACCTTTCCATCGCCTGTGCATTCCAATCAAACCCAGGATGGCAGCAGCGATCACAATGTAGTAAGGCAGGCGGATATCGATACTCATCAATCCGCCGCCGATCAAGGACATGACCCCGCCTGCCAAACAGAAAACTGCAGTAGTAACGCCCATTACCCATCCTTGATCTGTCTCGCTGACAGCAGATGAAAACAGGCCCAGCAAAGTCGGGTACGACACGCCAAAGAAGAAATAGAAGAAAAAGACGGGGGCATAGCTCAGAACGCCGCTGGGGCTGAATGCAAAGCCAAAGCCGCAGATCACCATAACAACCAACGAAGTATAGATGATTAGGTGTTTGCTGAAACGCTCTTGCGCAGGCTTCACAAGAAACGTGCTGGAAAAAGCCAGCGCAATCCCGATGACCACCATTGCCACACTGCCGCCAATTACACCGTATCCCCAAGCGCTAGTCAGGAAGTTGTCGACAAAGACATAAAACGTAACGTTTGAAATCATGAACAGCGCATAAACAGGCAAGATTTTCAGAACCATAGGGTGTTCGCGAACTGCGATTAGGCTGTCAGTGACATCGCGCGGTCGAAAAACAAAAGCTGTTCGTTCAGTGCGCATATCTTTGAAAAAGAAAAGCACGAGGAAAATTGCGATCAAGACCAGAACAAAAGCGCCATAAAAGGGCGTCTTTAAGGTTGCAAAACTCCCCAGCAAGGCCGCGTCGGACAGCACTGCTCCTATAATCGGCCCTCCGACCAATCCAAAGCTTACGCCCGTTATAATATACCCCATATTCCGATCCCGGTCGGCGGCATCAATACTGCCATCTATCATTGCCGCCTGCGCAATCGGTTGGTTTCCGGCTGTGAAGCCCGTTATTGACCGGCCTATGATCAACATTAGTAGGCTATTGAGATACAGTGCTGCTATTGTCAGTGCATACCCTGCCAGTGCACCACCCAAACAGACCAGCAGCGCATTTTTTCGTCCGATCGAATCTGACACCTTAGAGACGTAAACGACGCCAAGGAACCAGGACAGGAAGAAACACCCAATAACCAGCCCGTAATATAGATGGCGGGTTCCGACAGGAGTGCTTTCCGGCAAAAACCCGGACTTCGTTTCCATAATCAAAGAGTTGATTATCGGAAAGACCAGCCCTTGCCCAATCAGGTCCACGAACACAACAAACAGCAGGGTGATCTTCGCAATTTTTGTCATTTCCGCGCTCCTGACCCTCAACACCTTGAAATCACTGTAACAGAGCGTGCGTAATTCGCCTAAGGAAAGGGTTTGCAAACCTGATGAGGCATTGCTAACCAACGCTGCCAAGAAAATTGATTTGGTTGTTTTCGCCTGCACCGTGATTACCTAGGCCGCAACCGACTCATGACGACTGAAAGGACCACCCTTTGACCGACTTAACCCCGCGCGAAATAGTCTCGGAACTTGACCGATTTATCATTGGTCAGAAGGATGCGAAGCGCGCGGTTGCCGTTGCACTGCGCAACCGCTGGCGGCGCAAGCAACTTCCAGACGATATCCGTGACGAGGTTTACCCAAAAAATATTCTGATGATCGGCCCTACGGGCGTCGGCAAGACCGAGATCAGCCGCCGACTTGCCCGGTTGGCGCGTGCCCCGTTCATCAAGGTCGAGGCCACCAAGTTCACCGAGGTAGGGTATGTGGGGCGCGACGTTGAACAGATTGTTCGCGATCTCGCCGATGCCGCCATAATCCAAACCCGAGAATACATGCGTGAGGACGTTAAAGCCCGCGCCCATCAGGCGGCCGAAGACAGGGTTATTGCCGCAATTGCTGGAGAAGATGCCCGCGAGTCTACGCGCGAAATGTTCCGCAAGAAACTCAAGGCAGGTGAGTTAGACGAGACTGAGATCGAACTGGAGCTAGCGGATACTTCAAACCCGATGCCGATGTTCGACATTCCGGGTCAACCCGGCAGCCAAATGGGAATGATGAACCTTGGCGATATTTTCGGCAAAGCCTTTGGCGGACGGACGGTGAAACGTCGCATGACCGTTGCCGATAGTTACGACGCATTGATTGGTGAAGAGGCCGACAAGCTGTTGGATGATGAGATCGTAACACGCACGGCCCTTGAATCCGTCGAGCAGAACGGAATTGTGTTTCTGGATGAGATCGACAAGGTGTGCGCACGCTCCGACGCCCGCGGCGGTGACGTCAGTCGTGAGGGTGTTCAACGCGATTTACTGCCACTTATCGAGGGCACGACTGTTTCCACAAAGCATGGACCAGTCAAAACCGACCATATCTTGTTCATCGCTAGTGGCGCGTTTCACATAGCCAAACCTTCAGATTTACTTCCTGAACTTCAAGGCCGTCTACCGATCCGTGTCGAGCTTCGGGCACTGACCGAAGAAGATTTTGTGCGCATCCTGACCGAAACCGATAATGCCCTTACCCTTCAATACACGGCGTTGATGGGCACAGAAGATGTCACCGTCAGCTTTAGCGAAGACGGCATCGCCGCGCTGGCCCGTATTGCGGCAGACGTAAACCAAAGTATTGAGAACATCGGTGCACGACGGCTTTATACTGTGATGGAACGGGTCTTCGAAGAACTCTCGTTTGTCGCCCCTGACAAAGCGGGATCCGAAATTTTGGTCGACGCGCAATTTGTCAGTGATAATTTGGGTGAGTTGACTAAGTCAACTGATCTCAGCCGTTACGTTCTGTAACCCTAAACAGGCAGATTCCGCCAATGCCGCTCCTGCTATGGCTTTGGCTCTTTGGGCAAGATATCAGATTTCGCTAGCACGTCTTTGATTCAATCCGAGGTCTGATTGTGCTGCGCTGCCAGATCCTGATTACGACCGCTGCATCTTTATTCGCTATTGTGGATCGGTCAGTGTCCGAAACAGTATCTGAAGCGTTAATGATCGAAATACCGGAAGCCGTGTTCGCGGAGACCGCTCGCGCACGAGAAGCAGACAGAACTTATGGGTTTTGCCGTAGTAAGGGTTTGCGATTTCTGGAAATAACTGTCTCGATAACCCCGGACCGTACACCAGGTACCTTGAACTACTCTTGTGTCAACACAAACCCTAACAGGGAATTTGTTTTGGCGGACGTCGTCGAGTTTTCAGGACCTGAGGAATTTAGACATCGATTACGAGGGGTCGATGAGGTTACTATATTTGTTCACGGTTACAAAGCGACGCAGGCCCAGACCGCTTTTCGCGCAGCGCAATTGACCCATGATGTCTGGATACCGGGATCAACCTTGATCTATTCATGGCCCAGTCACGCCAAAGGTGCCGGGTACGCTTACGATCTGGGCAGCATGTTGTTCGCTTGTGATGGGTTAGAGTCGACAATCAGTGCCCTAAAATCCATGGGTGTTAATCGCGTCATTTTGATCGCACCTTCAATGGGAAGCGCCTTGGTAATGGAGATGGTTAGGCAGGCCGAGTTGCTGAAGCCTGGCTGGTCAAGAAAGAACCTCTACGCCGTGATCGACACGAATACTTTTAATGGTGACGCTGGATCGTCTCATCTCGTGGCGGCCGTGTCCCGGCATTTATCGCTATTCTCAGCTCGGCCCGCAGCGGCAGCGGCACCTTTGGGTAGAATAGGCCGGGCATAGACGTTTTGGTTCCTTCTACCAATTACATTCCCGAGGCAGCGACCGAAATAGTTCTATCTGAAACATGGCAAGTGCAGGTTGGCTCTCTATGATAGAGTTTTGTACAATGAAATCTGTTGCGCCACTGCCTATCAAGATTTGATTAGTCAGGCTCATCCAAATCACATTTGTCAATTGCTAGCCTTTGAGAATCTCTGCAGCATCTGTAACTAAATGAAGCTTTTTCTCTAGCGAGGTAACTGCGTCGTCCGAAACGCTCATCTCAGGTGGTACTTCAAAAAGCCGTTTCGCTCCATGATGGGGAAAAGGTAGATATAGGTTCTCAGGTTTAGCGTTCTTGTGCCACTCCATCCAAGCATCGCGATATTTTAATCGCGTCGGTGAAAGACCGGCTTCCAAACTGATTCCGTTTTGTGTGTTTCCGGTCAAACCGGACCCATCATCTAGGCAAAGCATTGTAAGCGTCTCAAGTTTAGCGATCCGATTTCCTAATAAACAACTAGCGCGATGAATTAACTCGCTGTCCGCTCCAAAGCGCACAGTATCCCAAAAACCAAGTTCAAACTCCAATACTTCTTTTCGGATCAATAGTGAGATTGGAGCTAGTCGGCAGATACCGTTGTAACTGTAATTCCCAACTTTGGTTGGCCATGAAAAGCGCGCCTCTGAATCAAGCCGCACCATGTAACCGATACTCGCCAAGCAATACGCGTCTTCTAAGATTGGTCTCAGTTGTACAGCAATTCTGTCAGGTAACGCTATATCGTCCGCATCGTGCCCGGTGATATATTTGCCGCTTGCAACCGATAGGGCTCTGTTTTTAGCAACGTAAGGACCTGCGTTGACACTTTGGCGCAGAACAATCAACCGCCCATCTTTTTTCGCAATTTCACGCAATATTTCGTATGTGGAATCTTGGCTGCAGTCGTCGACGCAAATTAATTCTAGATTTTCCCAACTTTGCTTCAGTATCGAATCTACCGCGTACTGAATTGTACTTTCACTGTTGAACGTCGGCATAATTACCGACACCTTTGGTCCTTCAGCCACCGGCTGAAGTCGCTCAAACTCGATCCTGGCGAACCTGTTTTGATATGAACTTTTGAGCGAGGCTGCCGGTTTTTCGAGGTTCGACAAAAAGGAGTTAAAACTCTCAATCCATGCATTATCATTAGGAGCTGTCATGCTACGGAACAGGGGGATAACTTCACCGCCTATTGCGGATTTCCGAGACTCAAGCAGGGCGAAAGCTTCTTTCTCACCACATTTGTTTAGCTTCGAAAACGCTTTCAAGACTGTAGTGTCTATCTTTCTGAGTCTTCGGTTCTTTAAGTACCTGATAACGGTAAGTGGCACAGTGATCGGAAAGAGCAAAATTAGCAGCAGTGACCAAGTGACTTTCGCAAGCCGTTTTCTCTTTAAAAACCCCTTTACCAGCTTATTCTTGGACGCGTTCAACTGCTCCTGTGTAAATTGTACAATACCTGTTGTTTGCTTTAGCTTCCTCTGAATGTGAGATATTTCACTAGTCAGCTTCTCGTTTTGAAACTTCAAGTGCCTCAATTCTTTCTGCGCATCAATGTTTTCATCAACTGGCAATTTTGGCTCTGTCATTTCGCGAATCTAATCTATTCCGGTCTACGAGCATTGGCGGCCAATTTTTATTGCTGCCATATCATACGGTTCAGTCTGCTGACCACCTCGAAGCGAACATAAACAAATATTAGGCAAGCCTGATAGTGTATTGAGTGTGACACCCGATTTTTCTTTTCTCAACACAATTGGCTGAAGATAAATCTATGAGCACTGTAATGCTTTTTGCGCGGTCAACTTGATCCAAAGCTCTTCGTTTAAATTTGCTTTGGCAGACTGTGTTTTTCATCAAAGATAGGCAATAATTGTCGTAAGCACCTGAAATAATTTGGTAAATAATAATTGAGCCAAACTTCTATCATCAATAAGTCCAGCTACAGGCTTTGGCTATCGGCTAAATTTCCTCGTCTACGCCACAATGATCGATTCAATGATCTATGAAAATTTTTCTGAAGTTCCCGGTGGAAAAGTAAGATTTACTGGATTCGGATAGCGAAAAAAATTTCTTGAGCCCCTTCGCAATGAAGATTGCGCCAAAGCGACACACCCCAGCTTAACTGCGGCTCACTTCTGGTTCTAAAGAGCAATATCGATGGCGTTAAACGAGTCCAACAAAGTAAGTGTGTCGTGACAGTTACGCTCTTGGCGAAACCGATTGAAAGCCGGCTACAATTCTGGAAGCCCCGGATAGGATACCGTTTGAAAATGACTGTAAAGCAAGAGGTGTGCCCTGCCTAAAACCGAAAATATTATTTGTTCAGGCGTCAATGCTAGAGTTCCTTGAATTTCGGACCAACAAACAATTGCTAGAATTAACTTTAAGAAACATCGAGGCGGCCTTTAAGAAGCAACAATCCTATCTTATACAAAGCACGCGATACTCTTTCTTCGATAAGATCGCAGCCATACTGCAACATCCTGAAGCTGTTTCGCAAAAATTGCGGCTAAATCAAAAAGAGTTAAAGAATAAGTTCGAAAAGGATAAAGAGACATTGCGTCAGTTCGAATAGCCAACAATTCAACTATCCGGCCTAGTTTCAGAAACCGTGTTCGGTTATCTGCAGCAACCGGACATGTCCTCAATGACAAAACGAGCAAAGGACCTACCCAACCCGGAAGTAACAGTAAATTGGTCGGGTCGCATGTAGTTGCACTTGATGCATGGGGCAACATTTTAGCAATTTCGGATCGACAAACTTCCAAGGGATAAAATGAAAGCAGTTGAATCGGAAAAGGCAGTGTTAGTTGGGCCAAGTAAAGATAAGTGGCGCGTATCAGTTCAAGATAGCAGCCCAAGTCTGCTTCTTAAAAATTCTCGCACTGCTCGAAGGAATACTGAAGGAAGAACTAATGGACAGAACTGAACGATGAATTACAGGCCCGAAATTGACGGCCTTCGAGCGCTCGCCGTGATGCCTGTCATATTCTTCCACGCCGGAATTCCATATTTTTCAGGCGGATACGTGGGTGTGGATGTGTTTTTCGTAATTTCTGGGTATCTCATTACATCGATATTGACCGGCGATTTAAAAAAAGGGCGCTTTTCGATCGTCAGGTTTTATGAACGCCGCATTAGGCGCATTATTCCAGCTCTCTTTTTTGTCGTCGCGGTGAGCTTTATTGCAGGATGGTTCATATTGCTTCCTGCCGACTTCAAAAGTTTTTCTCTTAGTGTCGTTGCGGTCTCAACATTTTGGTCAAATATTTTCTTCTGGATGGAGAGCGGGTACTTTGACTCGGCAACGGAATTGAAACCGCTTTTACACACTTGGTCATTGGCAGTTGAAGAACAGTTTTATATCGTCTTCCCGTTCCTGCTTGCTTTGCTTTGGCGATTTGGTCAATGGATCGTTTTTTTTGCGCTGTGTTTAGTTCTTGCAGTCAGTTTTTCTTTTGTCCTATGGGATTTCGGCGCATTTAGCGAGCCGGAGGCAGCATTTTACCTGCTTCCAACGCGTGCCTGGGAGTTAATGGCAGGCGCACTCGCGGCGCTGTACTTAAATTCCCCAAAACCAAGATTGCCAGGTGTTCTTTTTTCCGGAATGCTGTCCGTTCTGGGTATCGCGCTGATTGTTTTTTCTATACTTACCTTTGATAAATATACACCGTTTCCGAGCCTGTATGCTCTCGCACCTATTACTGGAACGGTTCTGATTATCTTATTCGAACGCCGAGAAACTTGGTCTTTCCGTATACTGTCCAACCCGCTTTTTGTTGGCGTCGGATTAGTTAGCTATTCCGCGTACCTATGGCATCAACCGGTTCTTGCATACGCGCGCTATCTTAGTTGGCATGAACCGCCAATTTGGATGATGACGGCACTGTGTGTATTCACTATGCTACTCGCGTTTTTGAGTCATAGGTTTATTGAAACGCCTTTTAGAAAAAGCCCGGTATTTCCCGGTTCTACGATCATTCTCCCGGCAGGAGCGGCCGGATCACTGCTTGTCTTAGCGGGTCTATCAATTTCTTGGTTGCAAGGCGTACCAGGACGATTCCCTCCAACTCACCAAGCCGTCTTTGAACAATATGCTGATCCTGCAAACTATGTCCGGGGGCAATTTTCTATCTTCCAAAACTTAGAGTTTGATCAGAATGATCGTCGGGAAAAGTTGCTGATCATTGGAGATAGCTACGCGCAGGATATTCTCAACGCCGTTTTGGAGTCCTCGATGGCGGAGAAATTCCAAATTTCAACTTTTTATATCGGAGCCCGCTGTGGAAACCTGTTCCTAAAACGAGATTTTTCGCATTTACGTGAACCGGGAGATCAAGATGTGTGTTCAAAAAGGCCTGGTTACGAGGATAAGTCGCTACAAGCGCGGATAAAAAAGGCGGACGAAATCTGGCTAGCATCCAGTTGGAAAGATTGGCATGCGAAGAACCTGCGTGAGAGTCTAAAGAATTTAAACGACACTACCGAAGCCCGGGTTCGGGTAATGGGGCGAAAAAACTTTGGTTCCCAGATGCCACTCAAGCGGTATATGAAAGAATATAAGGCAGGCAATGAGGAGATTATTGTGAAAATCGCATCATCCCACCTGGCTGTAAATCAGTTGATGCGCGAAACGTTGCCCCGGCATCAATTCGTGGACATCTCGATGTTAATGTGCAGCGGTGATGAATCTTGCCGGAACACAACCGAGGACGGATTGTTGATATCTTACGACGGAGGCCATTTGACCCGTGCCGGAGCAATTTTAATGGGGAAAAGGTTGAGTCAACTTCTTCAATAAAGGTTTAGGCAACCTTACAACCGGAATAATAACCGCAGAGATGCTCTGATAAGAACAATAGATCAAAGGAACTGACGGGTGCAAAAAGTTCTAATTACCGGAACGGCAGGGTTTATCGGGTTTCATCTCGCCAAACTTCTGCTCGCTAATGGTGACAGAGTACATGGCTTTGACGGGATGACGGACTACTACGACGTTCGCCTGAAACAACGACGTCATTCGGCTTTGCTACAGAACCCAAACTTTTCATGCGACGAAGGCATGTTAGAGGAAACATCAAAATTTGATACGGTTACAGACAGTTTTGAACCGAATGTTATTGTTCACCTTGCGGCGCAAGCCGGCGTTCGCTATAGCCTCGAAAACCCGCGCGCCTATTTAGACAGCAATGTCATCGGTACGTTCAATGTTATGGAAGCCGCGCGTCGCCACAAAGTTCAGCATTTGCTAATGGCGTCAACCTCTTCTGTGTATGGCGCCAATTCCGACATGCCGTTTGATGAGTGCGAAAAGGCAGACACACAGTTGACTATTTATGCTGCGACAAAAAAAGCAAACGAAAGTATGGGGCACGCCTATGCTCACCTTTGGGATTTGCCTACAACAATGTTCCGGTTCTTCACGGTGTACGGGACATGGGGTCGGCCCGACCTTGCGCTTTATAAGTTTGTTGATGCGATACTAGATGACCGACCAATCGACATCTACAACCATGGAAACATGTATCGTGATTTTACATATGTTGATGATCTTGTGCGTGCAATTTCACTTCTTATTGAAGCAGTACCAATACGTCCTGAGTTGCCCGAGGATATTGAAGAAGGTGATAGCCTGAGTCCGGTTGCACCCTACCGTGTAGTTAACATCGGCAATTCGGAAAAAGTTAAGCTTTTGGACTTTATTGATTCAATTGAAGAATCTCTGGGCAAGAAAGCCATTCGAAATTATATGGACATGCAAATGGGTGACGTCCCCGCAACTTGGGCGAATGCAGACTTGCTTCAACGCTTGACCGGATACCAGCCTCAGACCAACTTCAGAGACGGAATTCAAAAATTTGTCGACTGGTTCCGGGAATACTATGACAAATAGGTTTTGGTATGTCCAAAGTTGAAACTGAAAACGCGGAAAGTTTTGAGGGAGCCATTGAGGGTGATGCTGAAAAACTGAGCGCGCAAACCGTCACGGACTTTGGTCAGCAATGGACGTATTTTACGCAAAATGAAGGCTATTACGCCAGTGATGAGTTCTTTTTGGATTTGGTCGAGCCGCTTTTATCAATAACCGATTTCCAAGGTGCAACTTGCGCGGAGATCGGGGCTGGAACTGGAAACATCTCCGCTATGGCACTGCGTGCTGGTGCTTCTGAATTAACGGCTGTTGAACCAAGCGATGCAGTAATTGCCTTGCGGGCAAATTTGTCATCTTTCGGTGACAGAGTAAAAATTGTGCACGGCCTTGGCGAGCAAATTCCTGAAAACAATTTTGATATCGTTATTTCTATTGGTGTTTTACATCATATTCCAAATCCAGATCCTGTCATGTCGGCTGTATTCGATGCGCTCAGACCAGGAGGATGCATGTTTGTTTGGTTGTACGGCAGAGAGGGAAATACCGCTTATCTTTCCTTTGTGATACCTTTGCGTGCGATTACGCGCAAGCTACCCATACCTGTCCTCAATGGACTTTCCTATTTGATGGACGCAATTTTGACCCCTCTTGTTTGGCTGGCCAAGCGTGATTTTAGGGTGCCAATGTCTGATTATTTGAGAGACGTTTACGGTAAATTGTCTGCTGCCGATCGGCGGCTCGTTATAGTGGATCAACTGAAGCCCGCTTGGGCATTGTACTACACTGAAAGCCAGGCTCGTGATTTACTGGCTCGCGCTGGCTTCACTGAGATCAAGTTGTATCATCGGCATGGTTACAGCTGGTCAGTTTTGGGGCGCAAGCCAGAAAACTAGTGATCTATCAAGCGACAAAAACCATTCGACGGGCACTGGAGCACATTAGCGACCCAGGCACGTTGATTGCAAATATTACCTCCGTGGCAGCACTGGCGGCTTCTGGAGTGGCACTAAACCTTCTAATTGGCAGATTTTATGGCTTCGAGGGTCTTGGTGTTTTTAGTCAGGCGTTGCTATTTTTTCTTATCTTGGGTCAGGTTGCGGCAGGCGGCTTCGCTTTTTCCGCGCTATACTATTTTTCTCATAACGGATCTTCAGATCGGGTTGCTCGAACATATCTAGTCGCTGCGTTTTTGCCGGTACTAGTTATCGGCACACTGATAGCACTAACGCTATGGTTCGGCGCCCCTTTAGTAGGATTCTTACTTGATAGCCCTGAATTAGCCAAGACGATGCCAGCGGTCGGATTGGGTGTTATGTTATTTGGAGTTAATAAGGTCGGCGTCCATTCACTCAATGGTATGGGACATCTAAAAACTTACGCGGTTCTTCAGGGAATTCGTATGCCGATCATGTTGTTAGCGTTTCTCGTTATTCTACGCATGCAAGTTTCGGCAGGTGGATTCGGTTGGATATTCGTTGCATCCGAGGCAGCGTTTTTTACCGTTATGTTGCTTGCGTTATGGCTATACACCCGGGGAACTCAATTGGAACTTGGCTTGGTGCGTACAGTCATGATCCAAGAAAGCGGGCGAGGTTGGCGCGGCGCGCTGATTGGGCTGCTGGCTGACGTCAACAGCAAAGTCGACGTCTTAATGCTCGGTCTTTTGGCGTCTGACAGAATGGTGGGAATTTACGCTCTCGGCGCAATGTTTGCGGACGGCCTGCGCATGCTCCTCGCCGCTATTCAGAGTGTAGTAAACCCAAAAGTCGCTGACTACTTGTCTCGTGGAGACTTAGCTGAATACGAAACTCTCTACACCTCACTTGCATCAATCGGCCGGTTGATCAGTTTGTCGGCATTGATATTAGGTGTTGCGCTATTGATCTTCGCGGCCCCGGCGATTCTGGGAGCCGAGGATATTAGTTCCTCCGTTGTGGTATTCTTGGTTATGGGTGTAGCGACAACACTTGCGGCCCCCGCAATAATCCTCAATCAATCCTTCACCCAAGCAGGCTTTCCGGGTCTGCAAACTGCTTTCCTAGCGGTTCTCGCTGTATTGAACTTCACGCTTAACGCAACGCTGATACCGCTGTTTGGCCCTATTGGAGCAGCTATGGCGACTGGCATGGCAGAGCTTGCTCAGCTCTACCTGCTGGCTATTTGGAAACCCCGGCTTATTTACTAGTTTACTTTTATTTCAACGCTATGCAAATCGTTTCATCATCTGAAAGATCGTGAAACTCAATATGCAAGCTGCCCGAATCGATCAGTATTTCCTGAACTTCGTCTTTGGAGGGGAAGTGCATGTGGAACATATCTTCCGCGCCCAAAGGCACCTTAAGAGAGGCAATCGAGGAGATATATTTTATCGCGTGTACAGCACCATGAAAACTGGCGCTCTTAATAAATTGTCCTAAACCACGAGACACCAGATGCACGACACGCGCCAACGAACTTTGACGTTCTTCCGGCATCAGATCCATCACGATACACAGCCGCCCGCCCCGCCGTAAGACACGCATCCCCTCTTGCAGCGCAGCCGTCGTGTCAAGTACATGGTCAAGGGATCGACAAAACACGACACCGTCAAAGCTCTCATCGGCGAAGGGCAGCGTTTCTGAAATTCCAACAACGAATGGAAACTCTCGATCAGCGGCTCCGGCAAGAGGATCTATCCCTATAACCGGCCCTATGCCATGCCCAGTCAAATACCGCGGAGAATTTGCCTGAGGCCCGCAGCCAATATCAAGAATGCAGCCTTCGATCTTAGCCAATTTT
The DNA here is from genome assembly GCF_059612885.1 of Ruegeria sp. YKSD179. Taxonomy (NCBI): domain Bacteria; kingdom Pseudomonadati; phylum Pseudomonadota; class Alphaproteobacteria; order Rhodobacterales; family Roseobacteraceae; genus Ruegeria; species Ruegeria sp. YKSD179. The sequence continues at coordinate 36,693 of NZ_JBXWRL010000044.1, forward strand.
TGGAACTGCTCTGCGAAACTGGCTTCAGTTGAAAGGTTGAGCAGCGGATCCGCATCATAAGAAAACTGTCCGTTTTCTTGCAATCGGTCCCATAAATCTTGGCGCTCTGCAAGCAGCGCGGGTAGCGGATCCGGAGTGAGATCTGGATGTCCGTTGGTTACACGATAAACGTTGGAGCTTGACGACACTTTAATCAACTTGTTTTCAGAGTCCCGCGAGAAACACAAAGGTGATTGATCCAAAGGATCGACCAGAAGTTCCGTGATATCCATTGCAGTGCTCCACCCTTAATTGCTGGTCATTAAAGTCGAACAAGGGACTATGACCCCGATACACCTTCACTCCCATTGGCTCAACCACATCCACTTGGTTTTAACCGTCAAAATCGGCTGATTAGGTATCAAAACGTTAACCCTGGAACTGTTAGTACCGCCGAGGAGCCGACAGAATTCGAGTCATAGCTTTGTCGAAATTCACTCCAACCGTCGCCAAATAGTCGCGAAGCTCGTCCATCCTTGGCACGTTTTCAACGAGAATACGTTCTGCGCCAAAATCCCTAGTGATTTTACCGTCACGGATTTGGTTTGATCGAAATGTATCGAACTCGGTAAACCCAGCAATCGTGAAATAAATGAAGTTGTAGAACGGCGCCGTGCCGTCACCAATTCTCCATGTTGTCGGACATCCTTCTGGCACTTCGAAACTATATTCGTCTTTCAAAACCCGCTCGACGGTCTCTTCCTCCCAAGGTATGTAGTCAAAAAGTTGAATGTAATCGTGTTTTAAGAAGTAGCTTGAGATAAAGGCTTCCAGACTATCCAGAAGCGAACGGTTCAAATAGGCTGGGTTGCGAAGAAATTGACTGGCATAATACCCGATGTAGCGCATCTTCTCAATTAGCGACAGATTCCAAAGTCGCCTGTTGCCCTCATCAATTCCGGCAAATCCAGCTTTGAACCATGTCTTCTCGTAACGCCCATTCTCGCAAAAGATAATCGCAGGCATGTCCAGTTCTTTTTGCAGGCGGTTGGCGTGTTGATAAAACTGTTTGTCGCCGGCTGTGAATATTGGGACCATTCCAAGTTCAGGTTTCTTGAGCCATGCCTCAATATTCTTTCGGATATTTTCCTGTTTTCGGGGAATATCTGCCGAAACAATAATATGCTCGATGCCTAACTTGGCACATACACGCGAGGTATTCCGTCGTGCCAGATCCGTCACCATCCCCCAATCGTAGGTGAAGGCGATTGGGTTCAATCCCAGCTCGGTTTTTGCGATATGCAGCCCGTAACAACTGTCCCTTCCACCGCTGACCGCCATAAGGCAATTGGGACGATCCGTGATGCTGCGCAGCTTTTCAAGTTGCGCGTCCAGCTCGTCGCGCTGTTTAAGCGGAGTCAAAAGATTGTTACGACACCAGTTACATTCACCCGCATCGTCGAACTCAATGAACGGCATGGTGTGCGGTAGCAAACACTTTTTACATCTGCGCAGCTTCGCCTGTTTGGGATCAGAAAGCGCACTCAAGTCTTCAGGTTTAGAAGCCGAAACCAGCTCGGCCGCAAAGCATTCTTCCGTCACGCGCCAACTGTCTACAGTGCCCGGATCATAGCGCCTTATTTCGCTTTGCTGGATACCAACGCCAGCGAGATGCGATTCCATTAACCTCAACATTTCCCGCTCAGACATAAGTAGCCGTCCGAGCGGAGCGCCATCGCGGACCAATCGCGCTTCATAAAGAGACCCATTGTTTGATGCCGCGTGTATTTGTCCAGATGCAGCGTCGACCATCAAGTAAGATACGACGCCCTCAAGATCAGCAAGCGTTACCGAATTGGCATCCATGGCACTGCGTCCCGCATCCAGGTGATGGCGCAACCGGGTTGGGATTGCGAGGCTGTCCAGCTCTGGCACAGGCCGGTCCGGGTCGATTAACTCAGCATGATTAACAATCACTCCGTTGTGTACGCCCACAAAACCTTTGTCATCGAACGGCTGGTTGTTTTCATGAAATGCCCTTAGGCCATTAGTGACTAACCGCGCATGTCCAATTATTACGGCACCGCTATTGCCAATACCTGCAAGAGCCTTTTTGGAGAATTCTGCAAATTCCGAGCCACGGACAATCGCCGAAGCTGATTTTGGGCGTTTTATATAGAAGGTTTGGCCATTTCGATAAGCGCACACGCCCGCTGCCTCCCGACCACGTCTTTCCGCAATCAGAAGCAATTCTCTAGTTAATCGAGTCAGAACTGATGCGTCGATAGAATGATCAGCGTCAAGCGAAAGACAAAATATCCCGCACATCGGCGTACAACCCTTCAATTTAACTACCTAAACTAGGTCGTGACTTGGCTATCCCAAAAAATGCTGGATAGCCATTGCTGTTTGTAGGATACGTTCGTTATTTGCACGACCACTTCGCTGGGCAACCATTGTGCTCTCGATATAGCCAGGATTAAAAAAACCAACACGCTCGACTGCCTCTCTGCTCAGGTAACGATCAAGTACAGGACCGAATTCCGAACCATTTATCCAGGCTGTCGTCGGCACCTCAAATCCCATCTTTTTATAGGGGCCCAGTGCCGCGACGGCTTCGGGCGCATTTTGCTGCAGATATTGGCTTAGAGCCTTTTTCAGGAGTCGTTTGGGATCTGTTGCGTGGAATCGAACCCCCAGTGGAAGGGATCTCACTAACTCTACCATTTCAATATCCAGAAACGGTATTCGCGTTTCAACGCTCTGCGACATATATGCGTTGTCGTTTGGAACCAGGCTGCAAGATGTCAGAAAGCTCTTGATATCAATGTATGAAAGCTGGTCGATCAGTGGCCAGTCTTCAATTCGCTCTCGGTACTGAGTAAAGGCAATCGCGGGATCTATTTCACCGACCATTGCATAAGCGTCTGGGGTCAGCGCTTCTTTCCAATCCTGAAACCGAATTACTTCCTTAAAACCGTAAAAACTGCGCAGCAGATCGTTGGTGACAGACTTTGCAAAGCTTTGCACCATAAAACTTAACGGTAAACGACTTGAACCAGCCGGCAGTGAATCGCTCGCTTTTGCAATCAGATTCCTAACGGATCTGGGAAGACGCCGATAGAAGCGTGCAAAATTAGCGGCGTGAAGTGTCGGATATCCGCAGAATAATTCATCGCCACCTTCTCCTGTCAACACGGCTTTGTAGCCTTGGGAACGGATTTCCCCCGCCAAGACTTGTGAAGCAGTGTTAACCCAGACACCGTAGGGCTGCCCATGTCCGGCGTAGCGCATCGATACGGTGCCCGAAAATTGTGCTTCGCTCAGATGCAGGACGTAATGCTCACGGTCCAGCGCCTTTGTCCAGGCCGCGGCCAGCGGGCTTTCGTCGTATGCTGGCACATCGTATCCAACGGTAAAGGCGCGGCCGGTTCCACCTTGCGCCCAGGCGGCTGCTGATACTGCACGACTATCAAGGCCCCCGGATAACAAGGTTCCTACCGGCCTGTCCGCCATGAGGTGCCTTGCCACCGCACGCGGAAGAACTTCTGCGACTGCGGCTACTGCTTCCGCCTCGCCCTGCCGACTTTTTTCCGGGTTAAAGGACATGTCCCAGTAGCGGTGTTTTTGTTGACCATCTGCTGTACAGATTAGAGCGCACCCAGGTTCCAAAGCCCTTATGTCCGAAAAGGCGGTAAACGGTTCAGAGACGTACATGCTGCCAAGAAAGGTGGCGAGGCCTTCAGGGCTGAGTTTGTTTGAAAAGCCTTCCACCGATTTAAGAGCATTGAGTTCGCTGGCAAAAATCAGGTCTCCGAGAACCGAGGGGCTTTGAAGCAAGTATAGTGGTTTCATGCCAAAGCGATCCCGTGCAATAATTACCTCACGCTTTCGCAAATCATAAATTGCAAAGGCGAACATTCCGTTGAGATGTTCAAGGACCCCTTGCCCGAATTCTTCATACCCGTGAACTAGAACTTCAGTATCTGTATCAGTAGAAAATCGGTGGCCCATTGCGGTCAAGCTGCTCACCAATTCCGGCGCATTATAGATTTCGCCATTCATTACGACGACGACATCGCGGTCTTCGTTCCAAATCGGTTGATGCCCGTTTTCTGCGCCCACCACCGCTAGGCGGGTATTGCCAATCCATACATGGTCGCTGTTAAATTGTCCTCGCTCATCAGGGCCGCGGTGATGAAGGCAATCTAACATTTTTGCGAGGCATGCTTCAGCTTTTGCAGGGTCAATAGTCTGTGTCAAAGCCAAAACGCCCGCGATGCCACACATGCGTCAAACACCCCCCTTTTTTTCAGCAATCACATACATCACATCTCCAGTGGGCACATAAATGGTGATTTTGCCCAAACCTATTTTTTCAGCCAACTTTGCGAAAGACTTAGGCAAAAGCCCAACTCGACCGGCTTTATAGATAATAAAGGCGACGTTGGCGTATTTGCCCATGGACTTAGAGTAGGATGTACGCAATCCTGCGCGCTGCATCGCTTCGTCCATAGCCGAACGCGTAAAATACGACAGGTGCTCGGGTGGCGTCATGAAAGGCCAGCGCCGCCCTGTAATTGCAGCCATATTTGCGCCAATGTCAGGTGTTGTTACGATCATGCGCCCACCTGGTTTGAGCCAACTGGCCGCTCGCTTCAAAACAGGTTGCGGGTCGTAAACATGCTCTATGGTATCAAAAATCAACACGCCGTCAAAACCACTTTCCGGAAGGTCAGGCATAAAGTTTTCAACTTGTCCGGAAATCAATCTTTCCTCAGGTATGGTCGGAAGTCTATTGCGAGCGTCCTCAATCCCAGCCTCAGAAAAATCCACGCCATACCAATTATAAGTGTGCGCAGAGGTCGCAATAAACTGTCCAGCACCGCAGCCAATTTCTAAGAGACTATCACCGGGTTTGAACCCGGCGCGAGCCAACAACCCGTGTCGACGAGCGTATTCCAGTTCTATCGCTCTTGGATCGGTATACTTGGTTTTCTGAAAATATAGGGCCCCATAAAGTTCATCAAGTTCTTCATCAGTCGGCTCAGGTTCTATTTGCTGAAACCCGCATTTATCGCATTTATGAAGATTAAAGCGCCCAAATCTGTAACCCGCGCGAAGCTTAACTGTCTCGCCGCATAGACGGCAATGTTCAAAAGGCCTCATCTTCCCGCCTGCCGTTTGCTTCCAACCTGCTCAAGGCTGCATTGGTCCGGGCTTGCGCAATGCGTATTGCCGAGACCTGATCGCAAACTATCCCCATAAAAAAGAGGATAAGAGAAGTCAAAAGCATCACAGCGCCAAATACAGGCAACCCCAATCCCTGTGCCGCTATAACAATCACCGAGTAGATCACGCCGGATGTAGCCAACGCTAGCGACGGCAACAAAAACAATCGAATTGGGTCATAAAGTGCTACAAGTCGGGTGATCAGAAGGAGAACGTTGAAGCCGTCTTTGACTACGGAAACTGATGACTTGCCAACTCTCTTGCGAGTTTCTATTGACATGAAGCATACATCGAAGTTCTGTTTGAGATATAGAATTAGAGATGTTGCTGAGGCCGAAAAACCATTGGGCAACAACTCTGCGAACGACAATAGCTGCTCCCTCCTATAAATCCGCAAACCGCAGTTTAAGTCAGGAATCCGCTGTCCCACCAGCAATCTTGAAAAACCCGACAACAAAATCTTTCCAGGTTTGCGAACCGGATCTACATGCGACGATCTGCTGCGAGCGCCCGAAATCAACGCGGGTTTCATTTGCTGCCACTTCTTTATCAGCGCATGAGCTTGTTGGGCCGTAAACTGACCGTCTGCGTCATAAAACATAACAAAAGGAGTCGAAGCCTCTTTCAAGCCGGTTTTCCAAGTCCCGCCATATCCGCGGTTCTGAGGATGCGAAATGACTCTTGCTCCCGCGTTACGTGCTCTCTCGGCCGTTTGGTCGGTGCTACCGTCGTCAATCACTAACAGCGTCACTTCTGGCAGCTCAGCTTTAAGCTCGCGAACAACCGCGTCGACCGACAGTTCTTCATTGTAGGCAGGCAATATAACAGTGATTTTTTCTGGCGAGAAGTCTTCCACGGTTCAGTGCTCTCTTTTGCCTCGACGGCACTGCTGTTATCAGGGGATGCAAATTCATACAAGCGCTGTCGTAAAGGCAGTTAAGGCCTTAGGTAGTAGGCAAATTGGCCAAGTTCAAACTGCAGCTCGAACCCGTAGCTGGAAACTAGCCTGAACTCAGCCTCTTCAAGTACGATCCGGCGGTCAATTACTACGTCAGTTGAAGTGAGCGAGTCCACAAACTTAACAATCATTGGGACTTGTTTGCCCGGGTCGCGCCGCGCTTTACGGATTGCGTCGATTTGATCCATAAGTTTTTTGTGTGAACTAGCATCAATGCGACCACTATATGCTATGAAGTTGTTGTCCTTTCGGTTGAAGGTTAGCGAAAGAAACGCGATATATCTCAAAGCGCTGGAAAGGTAGTCATGAAGCAAAACGGGGGTAATTGGTCCGATACCTTCAATATCGGCTAGTTTTTGAGAAAATTGCCCGAACTGCGTCAGACTCGTATCTTCAATGCTCTGACCTTTACTAAAACGATAAAGGCCATGGCTCGTTGATGGGAAGGCGAATAGCCAAACCAGCGCAGCAATTACCATTGTGCAGGCCGCAGCGAAGGACGTTAACTTAGTACCCACCTTCTGCGCCAGAAAAACGATAAGCATAAACATACCGATGTATGCTCCTGGAACTGCAAAACGCGTGGCCCGAATAAAGTCCAGCTGTAAAGGCCCACGCCCTTTCGCTGCCGCAACCGCCTGGTCGGCGGCCGATACAAATAATGCCAGCAGGACAGTGGTGGTGAAAAACCCTGCAACCCAATACCATGGCCTAGGACAATCAAGATTTGCGCGGAGACGCAAAGGCAGAAGACCAGCCGACGCAATAGCGAAAATACTAAGTCCACCAAAAACGAAAAGGGTTCCGAAGAAAGGCGTGACCACGAATTTGGCCCACTCCATACCAGAAACGCGCGAGATCAATGTCGACATGCGCAAAATGCCGCGCAACGAGGTGAGTTGATCGATCGCCATACCAATATTGGCGTACGGAGAACTTGCGAATTGCTTTAGCGCTTCTTTGTCTCCGGCAGCAAATGTCTGCAAAAAAAGAAACGCATAGGGGCTCATTAGAGTGAGATAAAGAATTCCGGCTAGAATATGATGAAGTAAATTGTGACCCCAGCTTTGTACGTCACCTCGGCGAAGACAGCTAACAAACAAAAGAGCCAGGGCGACCGGAGGTCCGGAGGGAAGATGCACGTAACTTGCGGCCCCGGCCGCAGCCATTAGGACGTAGGGCCTGGCGCGCAGATTTGCAATCAATATCAGCAACAGCCAAGGCAAGACCGCTCCGTATGCGCTTCGTGCAAGAGGAGAGTAATACTGACCCCACAAATCGCCGGAAATTGTGAAGACTGTTGGAACACTGATGAGAGCGAGCGCGATCGCAACGGCTTGATTGGTAAAAAGTTTTTTACCGAGAAGATAAAACCCTCCCATCTGTATAAGGGCAATCGGAAAACAGATAATGACGTAAAAAAGACCCAACTGGCCTCCAGCCAAGCCAAGCAGATAGTTCGGCCACATTAAGGCTGCCTGATAAAAGTCAGTTGATCCCTCGACACTCAGCAAAACATCATCAGAAAAGGCGTCAGGTTGAAGCCAGCTGGCAATAATATAAAGAATTGACGCATTGTCGCCATTCTCGATAACGTATGGAGTTCTCGTGTTCAGTGCGAGAAACAATTGGAGAATAGCCGCAACGGCTACAAAGATTGCCCAAGCGAAAAGCTCCGAACGTATTAAAGGAAACTGAAGTTTCTTGGTTCCAACGTGATCGACCGAGTTGCTTTGCTGCGACGGTTCCATTTGGTACTTCCAAGTTTCAGTGCATTGCTCATAAGGACGATACCGACCACTTTTCCAATATTTAATCGCTTGCGGAAGAAATATCTCGATTGGTTGATAAGCCATTTAGACGCAGACACGCGAATTTGTCGCAAGTTGTACTGGCTCTCTTATTAACGGCTTACACCATCAGCAGAATTTAACGCAAAGGCTCTTGCGACATAAACCTTCACGTCAGGCCCTCACAACATTACTCTCATTTGCGTTGTAAACACCACGCGTGTCGACAATCAGCTTGGCATGTTTTTTGATTGTCTCATAGTCGAAGTTGTCATGATTTGTAGCCAAAATAACGGCATCGTGTGCAGTGAGAACCTCGGGCGTTAGCTCCTCAGATACCAGCTGAAAATTGTGATCTCGCATGTCTGGAAACGTAGGCACATGTGGATCGGAATAACTCACCAATCCTCCTTTACCTTGAATCATTTCCATAAGCACCACGGAAGGACTCTCGCGCATGTCGTCCACATTTTTCTTGTAGGCAATACCTAGAACCAAGATTTTGCTTCCTCGTACTGACTTACAGCGGTCGTTCAATGCGGAGGCAAGTTTATTGAATACGTACTGCGGCATGGCTGTATTGACTTCACCTGCCAACTCAATAAATCTGGTATTTACACCGTATTCTCGCGCCTTCCAGGTCAAATAAAATGGGTCAATTGGAATACAATGCCCACCCAGCCCAGGTCCAGGATAATAAGGTGTGAAACCAAAAGGTTTAGTCGACGCAGCCTTAATTACCTCGAAAATGTCAATACCCATCCGGTCAGCTACGATTTTCATTTCGTTGACTAGGCCGATATTCACCGCTCGATGTATGTTCTCCAACAGTTTCGTCATTTCTGCTGTTTCGGTAGAACTAACAGGTACCAGTTCATCGATGGCTTGATCATAAAGTGCAATACCGGCTTTCAGACAACAATCAGTGTGACCGCCTACAACTTTTGGGATAGTATTGGTTGTAAATTCCGCGTTCGCTGGGTCTTCGCGCTCCGGCGAGTAAACGGCAAATATCGTTTCACCCACTTTAAGGCCGCTTTGTTCCAAACGAGGCAAAACCACGTCTCTTGTCGTTCCGGGATAGGTAGTGCTTTCCAGCGCCACTACCTGTCCTTCCCTCAGGAACGGGGCGATCTGATCGCACGTGCTCGTAACAAAACTCATATCCGGTTCGCGATACTTGTTCAGAGGTGTCGGGACACAGAGCATAATCCCGTCAGCATCCGCTATTCGTGAAAAATCTGTTGTTGCCTCAAAACCATTCTTCCGCGCTAAATCGATTCTTGCATCTGATATGTGCTCAATAGAACTATGCCCTTTGTTCAATTGGTTAACTCGTTCTTGGTCCAGATCGAACCCCAAAACCCGATAACCAATTTCCGAATAACGCAACATCAGTGGTTGGCCTACATATCCCAGTCCAACGATTCCGATAACAGCTGTTTTGTCTGATAGTTTGGCGAGCAGTCTATTCAAGCTCACTTGTTCTAAAGACGAATTTTTCATTTGATCAAAACCATAGTTTTACCTGTATTTCATTGGGCCCAGAAATAGCGCTGGTAAGCTCCCGAAGTTCGCTTTTATATCTTTGTTAGAGGATAGCAATCCAAAAAACGCGATTTAGGCACCTTGCTCAAGTGCCGTCCACAAGAATTTGTTTGTCCGAGGATTACTCAAGCTGTCAGGGCTGTCCAATTCGCCATCTACAATACTCTTCGTGGTTTTTCTTAATACGTCAAAATTAGCGTCGTTTGTCTTCAGACTGCGTTTTGAAACAACTCCAATTTGACCTTGAATGCCCACGGGTTTGTTCTTGCAGGTATATCTTCAGTCATTTCTCTATGCCTGAGGTTGCTCACGGCTGACACAGACCGGAGCGTTTTGAAGGCAGTTCTGCAGCATGGTATAGAAACTCACTATCATATTTGTTGTCCTTAACTTCACCCAATGTCCGGGCGGGTTTCAAAGAACTTAGATTGCTACTGGCGGTTCCTAACCTCGTTAGTTCGCCTTTCTCTGAAAGCTGTTGCTAACCTCCAGATTTTAGTTATCCAACCCCCAAAAAATTACGGGCTGACAGTTACCATCGCAACCAAACTTGCTTCTGGCTGAGCAAGTTTTTTCGCTTATCCCGCGGCCCGCGCTGTGAGGGGTTTATCAATCAGGATTGTACCAAACTTTGGCGATGTACCAAACATATTCAATGCACACAAATAACCATCCTTGGATTTAGTTGAGAACAAAATGCTGGCGAACTTCTTTGGTAAATTAGGCAATCGCACATGTGATAGCATCAAGATTGTCCGGTGCATGAGTAGATAAACATTATCCGACTTTAGCTGCATGAGTATCTTGAGGCACTCCGGGTTTGGGTCAGTGATGATTAGCTTCGCGAAACGTTCCCGTTCGCAAGCCACGATAGCTTCTGGAATTTCGCTAATAGATGAAACAATAATGTCTCGTTCAGAGATCGCAAACGGCCGTAACGCATCTGGAAGATCTTTGGCTGATTTAGGTCGCCCCTTTTTATGACAGATATAAATTGCATTGTGTGAAAATACTCTATTCACAGTGCGAGATGTCTTTAAATAGTTTTCGAC
>NZ_JBXWRL010000045.1:0-47001 GCF_059612885.1 Ruegeria sp. YKSD179
GGCTGATCTGCCACGCTTTGTTGACCTGTCCAAAGACTTTCACGGTAAGGTCAAATTGGAAGAAACAGGCGTACGCGTAAAATGTTGCACGCTGCTGATCGACGGCCCAGACGATGCAGACCCGTGGGGCCGCGAGGCGCTTTATACTCCAGAAGGCGAGCGCGTTGGCCGCCTTACATCAGGCGGTTATTCGGTGGCCTTCGAAAAATCAATCGGGATGGGCTATGTGTCGCCCGAACTCGCGGTCGAAGGAACAAAGCTAAAGGTCAAAATGCAGGACAAGCTATGGGACGCGATTGTTACCTGCGACAGCCCCTATGACCCAAAGAACGAAGTTATCCGCAAAGATGGCTAAGTGGGCGATAAAATACTGACTGCGTTACCAATCGATCAAAGCTCGCCTTGGCGGGCTTTTTTCGTGACAAACGCCAGATTATTTGCAGGCATTTCTTTGGTTTCAGTCACTTCCAAGCGGCATCTTTGGAATAGGGCCAGCATGTCCATGTCGTTTTTGTAACCTATTTCTGGATCTTGCTGAACAAGTGCTTCGTGAAACTGTATGTCCCCGTTACTTGTTAGGCGGCCCTCACGCATGAAAGGGCCGTAGACAACAAACTGCCCATCAATGTTCAAAGCTTGTGCTGCCTCAAATACGAGCGTTTTCACTTCCCACCAGCTGATTAAATGGAGAAGGTTAACCAAGACAATAAGATCTTGACCGCCAAAAGATTTGTGCCAATCCTTCGCTGTTGCGTCCAGATCAACGGCTAAGTTCACATTCGCCAAACCCTTGGTATAGGCGTCGATGCTAATACGGCGCTCGGGATCCACTTCGCTGGGTTGCCATACTAAATCAGGCAGGCGCTGGGCAAATGCCGCGGCATGTTGCCCGGTACCGCTTGCCAGTTCCAGCGCGTGACCCGAAGCAGGCGCGACGCGTTCAAGCAATTCGCAAAGTACTGCAGAATTACGACTGGCGGCTGGAGCAACAAGGCGTCCGCCGTCGGATTTGGACGCTACACTCGCGTTTGATGGAAGTGTTCGTTTCATGAATTCCGCAACCTGTCTGGTTTCAACGCGGTGATTTCAGTCGAGTTCATCTCTGGGCGGTTTCCGACGGTCAAATCCGCCACCAATTGCGAGGCGGCCGGGGAGGTTTGGAACCCGTATCCACCTTGACCAGCCGACCAAACAAAGCTTGGATCTGATGGGTCTGGCCCCAGAACCAGAGTGCCGTCAGGGGCGAAGCTTCGCAAGCCAGCCCAGTTTGTCTCGACCTTGGTGACTGGCTCGGTAACCATCGCTTCGTAGCGCGCCAAACCTTCTGCCAACACCATGTCATCCGCAAAAGCATCCTGAGGTGGTATTGGATCAGCCTCGGACGGAGAAACAAGCAGCTTACCGGCGTCGGGTTTGGCGTACCAACTTTCTCCGGCTCCGAACAGCATTGGCCATCCAGTAACATCATACCCGCCCGGCGCGGGTAACCGTGCCATCGATCTGCGCAGCGGGTTAATACCGATTGGGGTGATACCAGCCAACACGGCGATTTCATCCACCCAAGCTCCAGCGGCGTTTACAAGCACGCGTGCTTCAAACTGGTCACCTGCCTCGACAATCCAATGACCTGCTTTGCGAACCCCTGTCACTTTGCGGCTGGTTAAAATCGACCCATTATTGGCACGAATAGTTCTGGCAAAGTCCTGAAGCAGGCGGTCGGTATCGATGTCAAAAGCGTTCGTGCTTATGGCGGCAGACGCCACTGCGTTCGGGTCGATGATTGGTACTTTCGCGTTCGCCTCAGAAACTGAGATGGTCTGCATGCCCAGGGCTTGCCTATCCAGCAGAAATTGATCCTCTTGATCCGATCCACCCAACAGCATCAGGCCACGCGGCGTCAGATAACCGCCATTTTCTGACTCAAGAAAACGCGCTCCGGCCATGTTCAAAGCCACCACAGAGGGCGGCCCATAGTTTTGTTCGAACATAGCGGCAGATCGCCCTGAAGCGTGATAGCCAAGTGCATCTTCCGCTTCGAGAACCGCCACAGCCCCATGCTCGGATAATCGCGCACCCGCGCTCAAGCCAGCTATCCCTCCGCCAATAACCAGAAAGTCAATCATGTTCAGGGGTTCCGTTAGAGCTTCTTATTAGCAGACGCTATTTGAGCATTATTTATTTGGGAAATCCATCTACCAGACCTAACGATACGCAGAATTAAAGCGGCCTTGAATTTGCAATTCAACCCACCCAAGCACTACAAAATTGAAGGACGAATATTAAGGGTGAGCTCTGCGGATTCGCTCCCGATTGCCAAACAATCAATCACCCTGCCTGACCCAAAAACGAGCAGAATTTGTATTTGTTTGACTTTCGTGGCGGTACTCACAAGCACCGTTATCACTCTGAGTTAGGGCAGGAGCTTCTGTCTGCATTTGTCGTATCCAAGCGGAGATTGCGATGGCCGCAAAAAAGCCCGCATAGAAAATGCGGGCTTTTTCTTTAGGTTAACGTACCGGGTTTATTGAGGGATTTCACCTTCGAGGCCTTCGACGTAGAAGTTCATCCCGGCAAGAGTGCCATCATCAGCTGTTTCGCCGTCAGCCAGCCAATCGCTCCCGTCCTGCTTTTTCAGCGGGCCAGTGAATGGGTGATAGCTGCCATCTGCAATCGCGTCCTTCATCGCAAGGGCTTCTTCCTTTACGTCGGCCGGAACAGCGTCAGAAATCTCGCCGATCTCGACCATGCCTGGTCCGATACCGTCCCAGGTGTTCGTAGTGGACCAGGACCCATCCATTACAGCCTGAGTGCGCGCGATATAATATGGCGCCCAGTTGTCGATGATCGAGGAAACGCGCGGCATAGGCGCGTATTCACTCATATCCGAAGCCTGTCCAAACGTGATTACGTTGCCCGCCTCTTGCGCTGCTGCCTGCGGCGCGGTCGAGTCAGTATGTTGCAGGATCACGTCCGCGCCTTGTTCAATAAGAACAGTGGCAGCATCCGCCTCTTTCGCCGGGTCGAACCAAGTGTAAGCCCAAACGATTTTGAATTCGACGTCCGGATTAACTTTCTTGGCGTGAATATAGGCAGAGTTGATGCCGCGGATCACTTCGGGGATCGGGTACGAGCCGATGTAACCAATGATGTTCGACTCGGTCATCTTTCCGGCGATGTGACCCTGTACTGCGCGACCCTCATAGAACCGGGCTGAATAGACTGATACGTTGTCTGCAGTTTTGTATCCAGTTGCGTGTTCGAATTTCACGTCCGGGAATTTCTTGGCCACGTTAATGGTCGGGTCCATGTAGCCAAACGAGGTCGTAAATATCAAATCCGCGCCTTCCAGTGCCATCTGCGTCATTACGCGCTCGGCATCCGGCCCTTCCGGAACGGACTCAACGAAAACAGTTTCGACTTTGTCGCCAAAGTGCTGTTCGACCGCTTGGCGGCCCTTATCATGTTCATATGTCCAACCGCCGTCTCCGACAGGTCCGACATAAACAAAACCAACCTTGGTTTTGTCTTGTGCAAAGGCGCTGGTCGCAAGACCCAGCGCAATGGCTGCGCTCGCCAAAAGTGAAGTGAATTTCATATGGTTACTCCCCAAGTTGATTCAGTTGGCCCCTAGTGTGAGGCATGGAAGGTTCGGCCCAGTGAAGCTGGTGCGCTGCTCTTGTCGGCCGAAAGGATTACAAGCACAAGGATTGTGATGATATAGGGCGACATTGCCAGATACTCGACAGGTATGGCAACGCCCGCTGCCTGCAAATTTAGCTGCAATACGGTGATACCGCCGAACAAATAGGCACCCAGCAACGCGCGCCACGGTTTCCAGCTGGCGAATACTACGAGGGCTAGCGCAATCCATCCGACACCCGCAGTCATTCCTTCGGTCCATTGCGGAACCCGGATCAGACTGATGTAAGCGCCACCCAAACCGGCGCAAGCACCGCCGAACATTATAGCCAAAATGCGGATCTTGATAACTTTATAGCCCAGTGCATGCGCCGCATCATGGTTTTCACCAACAGCACGCAAGACCAGTCCGACGCGAGTGTATTTCAGCGTAGCCCACACTGCGGCTGTTAAGGCTATGCCGACATACAGGATGGGATCATGCTGGAACAATATCGGACCGATTACAGGAATATCGCTAATAACTGGAATGTGGATTTCGCTCATGTCGGGCGGCTTAACACCAACATAACTCTGCCCCATAAGCGCGCTGAAGCCCAGCCCGAAAAGGGTTAACGCCAGACCGCTTGCAACCTGGTTAGCCAATGCAATCTGCGTCAGAAGAACAAACAAGAGTGAAAGCAGTGCACCACCGATAGCTGCCGCAATGAAACCCAGCCATGGCGAACCGGATTCGACCGAGATAGCAAAACCACTGATCGCGCCAACGATCATCATGCCCTCCACGCCCAGGTTCAACACGCCAGCCTTTTCAACGACAAGCTCTCCTATCGCGGCAAGCAGCAATGGGGTCGCCGCGACCATCAGCGAGGCAACCAGAAGAACGGGATTTATTTCTCCAAGGTCCATGGTTTACGCCACCTCGCTGCGGGCCGCACGGATGCGGTAGTTGGTCAAAAGATCGAAGGCCAACAAGAAGAAAAGCAGCATCCCCTGAAATACTTGAATTGCTGCGGCGGGGAGGCCGAGTTGAGACTGGGCGATTTCACCACCAATATAGGTTAATGCCATCAAGAACCCGGCCAGCATTATCCCCAGTGGATGCAGGCGGCCCAAAAAGGCGACGATGATCGCGGTAAAGCCATATCCGACGTTAAAGTCTATACTGACCACGCCTGATGGGCCGGAAACTTCGAACATCCCCGCAAGCCCGGCAAGAACTCCTGAAGTTCCCAGGCAGAAAAGGATCAGACGGGCGGGGTTCACACCCGCAAAACGGGCCGCGCGGGGGGCTTCTCCGGTCAGTCGGATATGAAAGCCAAGTAGATGCCTGTTAAGCAAAACATAAGCGAATATCACGGCGACAAAGGCGGCTACTACACCCCAGTGCATACCTGAACCTGTGATCAATTCCGAGTTGTAGGCGCTGGGATAGGATTGAAGGTTGCGGGAACCGGGAAAACCGAACCCCTCAGGGTTCTTCAACAGGCCCAGAGATACAGATGCCAGAATTTGTTCTGCAACATAGACTAGCATAAGTGAGACCAGAATTTCGTTGGTTCCAAAACGCACTTTCAAAATGGCTGGGATCATTGCCCAAACCCAACCGCCCAAGGCCCCTGCAAAGACCATAACCGGAAAGATGTACCACGCTTCCAGTGGGTAAAACGCCAATCCTGCGGCTGCGCCAAAGATTGCGCCCATGATGTATTGGCCTTCGGCGCCGATGTTCCAGATACCAGCACGAAAGCCCAGCGACAAACCAATGGCAATCAGGACCAGTGGTGCGCCCTTTACCAAAAGTTGCGGGCGGTAATAAAACGCAAACTCGCCGAAAAGAGGTTCCCAAAAAATGGTTCCGATAGCCTCAACGGGATTCTTGCCCAGAACCGCGAACAGAACACCGCCAAACACCATCGTAGCCAGAACTGCGACCAGGGGGGTAGCAAAAGACCACGCCCTGGATGGCTGTGGCCGTTTCTCCAAAACAATCAAAGATATACCCCCCAATAGTCCTTCTTATTTTGCAAATGTCCCATCCGCAGGCGGACCGATACTTCATACATGGGCCACCTCCATTCCATGAGCACCACCCATCATCAATCCAATCTCGTCCACTGTCAGACCTGTAGTGGGGCGCGGGGCGCTAAGCCGTCCTTCGTTTAGTGCAGCAAAGCTGTCGGCGATTTCCATCAACTCGTCCAAATCCTGGCTTATGCAAATCACTGCGGTGCCTTTGGCGGCCAGATCAAGAATTGCCTGTCTGATGGCTGCGGCAGCCGCCGCGTCCACTCCCCAGGTCGGCTGGTTCACGACCAGTACGTCAGGATCCTGCAGGACCTCGCGGCCTATAACGAATTTCTGCAGGTTCCCGCCAGAAAGCGACCGGGCGGCGTTCTCAGGTCCGGGAGTACGAACGTCAAAGGCTTGGATTATTTTCTCGGCAAAGCCCTTGGTCTCAGTCCACTTCAGAAACCCATTGTTTTCTAGCTTCTCGCGCACGGATCCGGTCAATAGTGCGTTTTCGATCAGGCTCATATCTGGCGCGGCCGCGTGGCCCAATCTTTCCTCGGGTGCAGTCAAAACCCCAAGTTTGCGCCGCGCTGTTGGCCCCAGTTTGCCAATCGCCTGTCCGTTAAATTTGATCGCGTCAGAGGTTGTCAGGATTTCGCCGGACAAAACGCCCAGCAACTCGTCCTGACCATTGCCGGCAACACCGCCGATCCCCAAAATCTCGCCCTTGCGAACCGTCATATGGACGTTTTGTAGCGCCGTTCCGAAATCTGAAGGCGAAGGAACCGATAGTCCGCTTACATCCAGTGCGACCTCACCGAAATCACGCCCTGCTCGTTGGGGCGTTTGCAACGTCGCGCCAACCATCATTTCGGCCATTTCCCTGGCAGAAGTTTCAGCAGGCACACATTCACCGACATTTTTGCCCAGACGAAGGATCGTGGCATTGTCACAAAGCGCGCGAATTTCCTCGAGTTTGTGCGAGATGTACAGGATCGAGGTGCCTTCCGATCGAAGTTTCTTCAGCGTTTCGAACAAGATTTCGACCTCTTGTGGCGTCAAAACCGAGGTCGGTTCATCCATTATCAGCAACTTGGGATCCTGCAGTAGGCAGCGGATGATCTCGACCCTTTGCCGTTCACCTGCTGAAAGGTCGCCAACCGTTCTGTAAGGATCCAACGGCAAGCCATAGGTCTCGGACACGCCCCGAATACGTGATGCCAGATCACTCATTGCCGGAGGGTTTTCCATGCCCAACGCAATATTTTCTGCCACGTTCAGCGCGTCAAACAACGAGAAATGCTGGAACACCATCGCAATGCCGTCAGCGCGCGCAGCACGAGGTTCTTGTGGCATAAAGGGTTGTCCGCGCAGCATCATTTTGCCGGAGTCCGGCGTAACCAACCCATAGATCATCTTAACCAAAGTTGATTTGCCGGCACCATTTTCACCCAGAAGGGCATGAACCTCGCCCTCATCGATATTAAATGTCACATGATCATTGGCCACGACTCCAGGATAGGCTTTGGTCAAATCCTGCAGGCTAAGTAATGGCATGGTCATGCTCTCAGGTCCTCTTTCAATGCGCTTTGCCGAGCCGGACGCAGCAGATCGGCTGCTACACCAATGGCGATCATCTGAGGGTGCTTACCCAATGACGGATCACCAATTGGGCAGGTGATCCGGCTGATCCGCTCAGGAGGGTGTCCCAGCGCCGCCAACCGCGAACGGAATCGCGCCCATTTCGTAGCTGAGCCGATCAGGCCAGCAAAGCAAAAACCACTGAGTAACAGCTGATTGCACAACTCGAAATCCAAGTTATGTGAATATGTCAGCACCAAATGCTCGGCATCGCGCGGAGCGTGACGCACCAAATTCACTGGTTTCGATGCGGTCACGGCTGTGACTTTCTCGGGCACATTTTCGGGAAAGCGCTCCACGTTTGTGTCTACCCAGGTAATTGCGATTTCGGGAATGGGCGACAAGACATCAACAAGAGCACGCCCCACATGCCCTGCGCCCCAAATCCAGATATTGCGGGTGGGATTGTGCACCGGTTCGATCATCCAGCCATCGACGAGTTGCGGTTCTGGCGTTACGCCTTGACCTCGTGCCGTGGCCATTAACCGCTTCACAGACATAGGCATTCCATCGCTCTTGGTGGACCGGGCGATAATATTGTCTTCAAGTGTCCGAAGCGTGGCTAAGTCGTATACTTCGCTAAGTAGCGTCACAGCGCCACCGCAGCATTGGCCAAGATCAGGTCCGAGCGCGTGTTGCGTTAGGCGGGAAGGAACGGTTTGCAATCTGGCCGACTGCGCCGCCTGAAACTCCAGTGTTCCGCCTCCGATGGTGCCGGATTGTCCGTCGTCCCATACGAGCATCGCTGTGCCGACGTCACGTGGCGAGGATCCTTTGATTGCAGCGATAACAACACGGACCACTTTTCCGTGTGCTTGTACTGCCTGTTCAAGAGCTTGCAGATCAAATCCCATCTGGGTTGCCCCTTGTACATTTGATGCCGCGCCAGATTTCTTCGGCCGTAGCAGGGGCATTTAATGCAGGATATTTATCCCCACAGGCTCCAACTGCATTCGACAGCGCAAGCCACGCGGATATTCCCAACATAAAGGGTGGTTCGCCTACTGCTTTTGAGCGATAAATCGTTTCCTCGCGGTTTTTGCTGTTCCAAAGTGCCACATTGAATATGTCAGGCCGATCAGAACAGGCGGGGATCTTATACGTTGACGGTGCGTGAGTGCGCAAGTTGCCCCTGTCATCCCAGACCAGTTCCTCGGTCGTCAACCACCCTGCGCCCTGAACATAACCGCCTTCAACTTGCCCGATATCAATCGCCGGGTTCAGCGATGCGCCAGCATCATGCAAGATGTCGGTGCGCAATATGCGGTTTTCTCCGGTCAATGTGTCAATTGCCACTTCGGTGACGGCTGCTCCGTAAGCAAAGTAGTAAAACGGTCGGCCCTGGCCCTTGATCCGATCCCATTCAATCTTGGGCGTTTTATAGTACCCCGTTGCCGAAAGACTAACGCGCCCCTGATAAACCATCGCCGCAGCTTCGGCGAAACTGTAACGGTTCTTACCAATCTCTACGTGACCATCTGCAAATATGACACTTGTCGGATCGGCCTGATGGCGCTCGGCTAAATAAATCGCCATACGATCGCGGATTGTATCGCACGCCGCCTTAACCGCCATTCCATTCAGGTCGCTGCCCGAGGATGCAGCGGTCGCCGATGTGTTCGGCACTTTCGCCGTGTCGGTAGCCGTAATCTTCACCATTTCCAGTGGGATTCCAAAGCGTGAGGCCGCAACCTGCGCCACTTTTTGAAACAAGCCCTGACCCATTTCGGTACCGCCGTGGTTCAGGTGAACCGAGCCGTCCTGATATACATGTACCAGCGCACCCGCCTGGTTAAGGTGAGTCAGAGTAAAAGAAATCCCAAATTTGACTGGTGAAAAGGCGATACCCTTTTTGATCATGTTGTTTTCGGCATTCCATTTCGCTATGGCGGCTTTGCGGGCGAAATAGCCGCTGGACTTCAACAGAGCATCAGTCATCTCGTGCAAAACAAAGTCACTGACTTCCATGCCATAAGGCGTGGTGTTCCCGCCCGAGGGTAAAGGTCTCGTAGGGTTTGCACCGGTTTCAACTGCACCTCGACTCGTAAGATCCTCGTGCGGGTCCGGATGGTTCAGAGGTTCTTCGTCAGGTTCGCGATCTTCGGTCCTGTGCGAAGGCTCGTAGTAGTTCCGACGGCGCAGTTCCACCGGGTCGATCCCTAACTCATGTGCGGCATGGTCCATTACTCTTTCAATCCCAACCATACCTTGCGGACCACCGAACCCGCGAAAGGCAGTCGCGGACTGTGTGTTGGTTTTCAACCGATGGCTTTCGATCCGTGCGTGGGGCAACAGATAAGCATTGTCTGAATGAAGCATTGCACGGTCCGCGACAGGCAGGGACAGATCTTGTGCCCAACCGCACATCGCGTAATGCAGGAATAAGACGCCCAGAATGTGTCCATCCTTATCAAATCCAGCACGATAAGAAATGCGAAAAGCGTGGCGTTTGCCGGTGATGATCATGTCATCATCGCGGTCATATCGCATCTTGCAGGCCTTGCCGGTCGCCTTGGCCGCCACGGCGCATGCTACGGCCAAGGCGTTTCCCTGACTTTCCTTTCCTCCGAACCCTCCGCCCATGCGGCGGGTTTCTACGCGGACGGCATTCATCGGGACGCCCAGAGCATCTGCGACCTTATGCTGGATTTCTGTGGGGTGCTGGGTTGAGGAATGCACCAGCATGTCGCCTTCGTTGGGTAAGGCCAACGCGGCCTGACCTTCCAGATAGAAATGCTCCTGACCGCCAATTTCGAAAGTGTCTTCTACCAAACAGTGTGCATTTGCGATTGCTGTTTCCGCATCACCCTTAGCATAAATGCGCGGACCTTCTTCAAACCGGCTGTCGGCCGCCAAGGCCTCTTCTACAGTAAGGATCGGCGTTTCCTCAGTGTAGTGAACATTGCCCAAACGCGCGGCCTTGCGCGCCGCCTGATGGCTAGATGCGATTACAAGAAAAATCGGCTGTCCGATGTAGTTGATCACACCGTCCGACAGCAGCGGCTCATCATGGATTGATGGTGAGACATCGTTGGCAAATGGCAAGTCGCCGGCAGCCAACACCATGACCACCCCATCGGCTGCCTTCACGTCAGTTAGATCCATAGATGTGATCCTGCCCTTTGGAATCGAGCTAAGACCAAAGGCCAAATGCAACGTCCCCTTAGGTGTTGGAATATCGTCCACATACCGGGCGGTACCAGTAACATGCAGAGGTGCGGCGTCATGAGGCATAGGGCTTGCGACACTCATGCTGAAACCTCCAACACGTTGGTCAATTCGCCATGATCTTCTCGAAAATACCTTTCCAGCATCGCTTTGGCCGAGCCCAGTCGGTAAGACGCCGAGGCCCGCATGTCGGTCATTGGCGTGAAATCTTTGTCGAAAGCAAGCTTTGCTTTCTCGATCGTTTTCTGTGACCATGGTTGGTCAACCAATTCTGCTTCGACCGTTCCCGCTCGTTTCGGAATGCCCGCCATACCACCGAATGCTATACGTGCTTGCGTGACCGTTCCATTTTCAACAACGACGTTGAAACACCCGCAAACAGCAGAAATATCCTGATCAAACCGCTTGCTGAGTTTGTAGCATTTCAATCGGTCCGCCTGACGTGGAAAGCTGACAGCTTCAACAAATTCACCAAGTGCGCGATCCTGTTTGCCGTAGTCGATAAAGAAATCCTCCAGCACAACAGAGCGGCGTGTATTGCCTTTCCGCAAGTGTAGTGTTGCGCCAAGCGCAATTAGTGCGGGCGGATTGTCCCCGATGGGTGAGCCGTTGGCGATATTGCCGCCGATCGTTGCTGCGTGTCGAACCTGAACGCTGGCGTAGCGGCGGATCATCTCGGCATAGGACGGGTGGAGCTCGGCCAACGCTTCGCCCATTCGGTTCATGTCGACCATCGCGCCGAAGCGTACCTCATCATCTGTGACGAGAATCTCTTTCAGGTCATCGCAACGGTTCAGAAATATCACTGGGTCCAATTCACGTAGCTGTTTAGTTACCCAAAGACCAACGTCTGTT
Organism: Ruegeria sp. YKSD179; assembly: GCF_059612885.1. Classification (NCBI taxonomy): domain Bacteria; kingdom Pseudomonadati; phylum Pseudomonadota; class Alphaproteobacteria; order Rhodobacterales; family Roseobacteraceae; genus Ruegeria; species Ruegeria sp. YKSD179. The sequence goes on from NZ_JBXWRL010000045.1 coordinate 11,317, forward strand.
GCACCTGCAATCAGTGTGGCACCAGGGTGCCTTTCGTAAATTGTGGCTAATTCATCCGATGACTCAGGTAAATTTGGTGACGCCGCCTCTGTTGCAATCGGTGCATCCCTTACCCAGACAGGAACCGGTTGATCTTCGACGGACTCTGCCGCACGAACGATAGGGGCGTATCCGGTACACCTGCATAAGTTGCCGGCAAGCTGCGTGTCGTGATCAGTTGCGCCATTGGCATGGCTTGCCACCATCGACATCACGAAGCCAGGCGTACAGAAACCGCATTGCGAACCGTGAAAGTCAACCATCGCCTGCTGTGCCGGATGCATCTCGCCATTTGGTCCGGTCGCGCCTTCGACCGTACGTACCGCTTTGCCATGCAGTTGCGGCAAGAACAGGATACAGGAATTCAACGCCCTGGCGCCGTCCTCGTCAGTAACCATAACGGTACATGCGCCGCAGTCGCCTTCGTTGCAGCCTTCTTTTGTTCCGGTAAGGCCGCAATCGTCACGCAGCCAGTCCAACAAGGTCGCGGTCGGATCAACGTCCTTCAACGCCACTGTCTCCCCGTTTAGAAGAAACGTGATATTCATACGTGAAACCTGTCGCCTTACCCAGTTGCGCCCATTGGTGCCCTCCTTCGATGCGACGTAGAAAGAGCGGCGGGCGTATAGTATGCTGTCAGATGTTAGAAACAGCACCTATTAGCTTGCAAGAAAAACTGCCTAATATGTGTACCATTGTGCGCAGCAAAAAATTTGATCGGCGAGCGAAACTCATTTAAATGTCTAAAAATAAACAATTTTTCTAGGATCACTGATTGATTATCGAAACACCTTCTGAAAAAGCCGAAGAATTGTCGACGCATTATTAGGCATTCAAATGCCTCTGTTCTCGCTTTTGCCCAAGGCTCGGCTGCGATAGCTTGGCAGTCATGAGCAGCAATCCCCGATTCATTCATCTTCGAGTACATACCGAATATTCCCTGCTTGAAGGTGCCGTTCGCCTGAAAAAACTGCCGGCCCTTTGCGAGCAGATGGACATGCCAGCCGTCGCAGTGACGGACACCAACAGCATGTTTTCAGCACTGGAATTTTCGGTCACCGCCAGCGGTGAAGGCGTGCAGCCCATCATGGGATGCCAGGTTGACTTGGAATACGTTAAGGCTCAGCCGGGAGAAAAGCCAAAGGGACCAGCGCCGTTAATTTTGTTGGCGCAATCAGAGGCCGGGTATGAAAACCTGATGAAGCTCAGCTCATGTCTTTATGTCGACAAGGGCGGGCAACTACCGCAGGTGACCATAGATGAACTTGCCGCGCATTCGGCAGGTTTGATTTGTTTGTCAGGTGGACCCGACGGCCCGGTTGGGAAGCTGTTGCAACAAGGTCAACGTGCTGTAGCAGAGGTTTTGATCGACCGGCTGGCGACAATGTTTCCCGACCGTCTGTATATCGAACTTCAGCGCCATCCGGGAGAAGGTGGACAACCCGAAGCAGAACGCCTGACCGAGCGCGGCCATGTCGAGATGGCGTATGCCAAAAACCTGCCGCTTGTCGCCACTAACGACGTTTATTTTCCGACTTCGGATATGTACGAGGCGCATGACGCGCTAATCTGCATCGCCGAAGGCGCTTATGTCGATCAGCAGGATGGCCGTCGTCGCCTTACTGCACAACATTATTTCAAGTCCCAGCAAGAGATGGTGACTCTGTTCGCAGATTTGCCAGAAGCCATTGAAAACACGGTTGAGATTGCAAAACGGTGCGCTTTCATGGCATATCGCCGCGACCCGATCCTGCCGAAATTCGCAGATGACGAAGTGTCAGAGCTGCACCGGATTGCCAATGAGGGCTTGCAAAAACGGCTGGCCGTGATTCCGCATGCCGTGACTCCCGAAGAATACCAAGAGCGGCTGGATTTCGAACTGGGCATCATCGAAGGCATGGGATTCCCGGGTTATTTTCTGATTGTTGCGGACTTCATCCAATGGGCCAAGGATCAGGACATTCCGGTAGGGCCGGGACGGGGCTCAGGCGCGGGTTCTTTAGTTGCTTATGCGCTGACCATTACGGACTTGGATCCGCTACGATATTCTCTGCTGTTCGAACGGTTTCTGAACCCTGAACGGGTTTCGATGCCCGACTTCGATATCGATTTTTGTATGGACCGGCGCGAAGAGGTGATCCGGTACGTGCAAGAGAAATATGGACGCGACAAAGTCGGACAGATCATCACATTTGGTGCGTTGCTATCCAAGGCCGCGGTGCGTGACATCGGCCGAGTCCTGCAGATGCCATATGGCCAGGTGGACCGATTATCAAAAATGATCCCGGTTGAAGGCGTTAAGCCAGTTTCCATCGAAAAGGCATTGAAAGATGAGCCGCGCCTTCGCGAAGAGGCGCGAAGTGAGGAGGTCGTAGAGCGACTGCTCAACTATGGCCAGCAGGTCGAGGGGCTGTTGCGGAATGCTTCGACGCACGCCGCAGGTGTTGTGATCGGAGACCGTCCATTGGACGCTCTGGTCCCGCTTTATCAAGATCCAAGGTCGGATATGCCAGCAACTCAATTCAACATGAAATGGGTTGAACAAGCCGGGCTGGTAAAGTTCGACTTTCTCGGGCTGAAGACCCTGACAGTGATCCAGAATGCGATGGAGCTGATATTCAAATCCGGGCGGGACCTTCATATAGCTGCAGACGGTACTCGACTGTATGAACCAGCCGAAGGCGCAGAGAACCAGATCAACGCTATTCCACTGGATGACGAGGCCACTTACAAGCTGTACTCAGCGGCCAGGACGGTTGCGGTTTTCCAGGTGGAATCTACCGGAATGATGGATGCGCTAAAGCGCATGAAACCCACTTGCATCGAGGATATTGTTGCCCTTGTGGCGCTCTACCGACCCGGCCCGATGGAGAACATTCCGACTTATTGTGAGGTTAAGAACGGGCTCCGTCCGATCGAATCCGTGCATCCTTTGATCGATAACATACTCGAGGAAACGCAAGGCATCATTGTTTATCAGGAGCAGGTGATGCAGATCGCGCAGGTTATGGCCGGGTACTCGTTAGGAGGGGCAGACCTGTTGCGAAGGGCAATGGGCAAGAAGATAAAAGAGGCGATGGACGCCGAGCGCCCGAAATTCGAAAAGGGCGCGGGCGAAAATGGCGTGGACGCCAAAAAGGCCAGCGAAGTCTTCGATTTGCTCGAGAAATTCGCGAACTACGGTTTCAACAAATCCCACGCTGCCGCCTACGCTGTGGTCAGCTATCAAACCGGCTGGTTAAAGGCGAACCACCCAGTCGAGTTCATGGCGGGCGTTATGAACTGCGATATCCACCTGACGGACAAACTGGCGGTTTATTTCGAAGAAGTTCGCAAGGGGCTGGACCTGCCTTACGTGCCTCCATGCGTAAACCGCTCGCAATCTACTTTTGACGTCGCGAATGGTCACTTGGTTTATGCGCTGGGCGCACTCAAAAACGTGGGTGTAGAGGCGATGAACCTAGTCACTGATGGAAGAGGAGATAAACCATTTGTAAACCTTTTCGATTTCGCTCGACGCGTCGACCTTAAGAAAGTTGGCAAGCGCCCACTGGAGATGCTGGCCCGAGCGGGTGCATTTGACGAGCTGGACAAAAACCGCCGTCGGGTGTTCGAAAGCATTGATCAGCTGGCACAATATTCTGCGGCGATACATGACCAGAAACACTCAAACCAAGTTTCGTTGTTTGGCGAAGCTGGAGATGATTTGCCTGAACCGCGTCTGTCTCTCAGTCCGGACTGGTTGCCGGGTGAACGTCTGAGTGAGGAATTTAAAGCCATCGGGTTCTACCTCTCTGGTCATCCGTTGGATGACTATATGCCGGCTTTGAAGCGAAAGCAGGTGCTGACCCTGGATGAGGTAACCGAAAGGGCGCGGTCTGGACCCTTGATCGCCAAGATGGCAGGGGTGGTAGCTGGGCGGCAGGAAAGGAAATCCGCGCGTGGCAACAGGTTTGCTTTTGCGCAACTCTCTGACCCTTCCGGAGCCTACGAGGTTACCTTGTTTTCGGAAACGCTGGAGAAATCGCGCGAATTCTTGGAGACGGGCGCTCAGGTGGTGCTGACCGCCGAGGCAACAATGGAAGCTGACCAACTGAAACTTCTGGGTCGTTCCGTTGGGCCAGCAGACTCAGTCGTGGCAGATGCAGGATCGACCGGGTTGAGGATATTTGTTGACGAGGCGCAAGTTTTATCAACGGTTGCAAGGGTGCTCGAAGATGCCACCAGTGCCGCCAAAGGCGCGTCCAAAGGGCCGATTCAATTGTGCCTGATGGATCCAAGCCTGCCCGGGGACGTCGAAATGGAGTTGGGGCAGGATTTCCCAATCAATCCGCAGATTAAGGGCGCGATCAAATCCCTTGATGGCGTGATAACCGTTGAAGAGATCTGAGGCTTTGCTTTGTTGCCAGAAGGTTACCGCCCCGCTAGGCTTGGAGCGTCAAGATTTCTTGGGTTATGTCACGGGAGGACGTTTAAATGACGATTACAGCTCTCAAAATCGGCAAGTTTGCATTTGCTGCGACTGTGTTGCTGGGTTTGGCCACGGCTACGGCCGGACTGGCGGACGATAAAAAGAAAGAAAACACTGTCAAAGGCGCGTTGATCGGTGCTGGGGTCGGAGCTTTGGTAGGCGATGGCAAGGGGGCCGCCGCGGGTGCGGTGGTTGGCGCATTAATCGGTGCCAATGCCAAGTAGACGGAGGAATAGCGATGAATATGAAGTCCATTCAGTTAATTGCCACCGCTGCCCTGTTTGCCGGCTCAAACTTTGCCCTGGCTGATGAGGAAGCCGAACAAATGATGAAAGAGGCTCTGCCGGTCATGTACCACACCTGTGCCTCTGTCATTGAGGAGGCCGACGGGAACGATGAGTACGTTCTGGAAGTGGTAGGTAAGATGACAGCGCTGTCGTTGTACAATCGTCAAGTCAACATCGAGGATCACGCCAGTTCGGATGAAGAAAACGCCAAATTGCGCGAGGCATTTTTGGCTGCTTTGACAGAAGGATGTGCAGAGGACAAGGACGCTCTGCTTGGCGGGGTTGTTGACAACGCGGTAAAGACAACGCTGGGTTTGTGAAAAAACTATGCAGGCCGGATGCATCCACAAAACAGCGTGTTTATCGTGATGCCAATGCTTAAACAGAACATTATTTTGGAAATTTCGTTATGCAGAAAATTGCAGGTCGTTGTTTCTGTGGTTCACTGACCTGGCAGTCTGTTAACGAAATGCTTTGGAGTGCAATCTGCCATTGTGAAGATTGCCGCCGCGCCGCCTCTTCCGATTATGTAAGTTGGTTCGGTGTTCTGCGCTCGGGGCTGACGTGGTCAGGACCAAGGTCATTTTTCAAGTCTTCGCCTAAGGTGAGGCGTAGTTTCTGCAGCGAATGTGGTGCGCCTGCGTCCTTTGAAACCGAAGTGTTTCCGGAGGAGGTTCATTTATATGCTGCAACACTTGAGGACACCAATCTGTACAAGCCGACTGCCCATATTTTCTGGTCAGAGCGCCTGCCCTGGGTACAGGTTTCCGATGATCTGCCCAAGCACGAAAAGGGGCTTCAGGACGCTGCGCAATCTGGAATAGAACTATTGAGGTAAAAACTTTAAATTTTTGGTATTGCCGTCAGTAATGAAAGGCCGAGGTTTTCTTTTTGGTTCTTTGGCTGCGGCCACCAACTCAATAATGTGGGGGACGTTCGTCTCCTAATACGACGCCTCCCGATCCCTCTTGCGCGCGTTCAGCCTCTCGCTGCATCAACATCTCGACCCGGCGGGTCAGGCGGTCGATCTCGTCCTGCTGGCGAGTAACAATCGTGTTCAGTTCTTCGACAGTGCGGGATAGATGGGCGATCTGTTCTTCCAGATGTTGCATTGCGGCTCCTGTTAGTGGCGCGGGTCATAGTTGCCCTACAAGCCCTTAACAACAGAAAGCAAGCACCATGCTTGCCCCGGCACAGGCCATGGGATAGACCGCGCGCGGAACACTACACGCCCGAGGACGCCCCACATGGCCAAGCCCAAGAAACAGCCCCGCCCAAAGGCGATCACGCCGAAAGGGTTCCGAGACTATTTCGGCGAGGAAGTAACGCAACGCACCGAGATGCTGCGGAATATTGCGGGTGTCTATCATCATTATGGTTTCGATGCGCTTGAAAGCAGCGCAGTCGAAACGGTTGAAGCGCTGGGCAAGTTCCTTCCGGATGTTGATCGTCCAAATGAGGGCGTGTTTGCTTGGCAGGAAGTGGATGAAAACGACAAGGGCGACTGGATGGCCCTTCGCTACGATCTGACCGCTCCCTTGGCGCGAGTGTATGCGCAGCACCGCAACGACCTGCCAACGCCTTATCGTCGTTACGCTATGGGGCCAGTCTGGCGAAATGAAAAACCGGGACCGGGACGGTATCGTCAGTTTTATCAATGTGATGCTGATACTGTCGGCACGGCATCAATGGCAGCAGATGCCGAGATCTGTGCGATGCTGTCGGACACTCTTGAGACAGTGGGCATTCCCCGTGGTGATTACCTTGTGCGAGTGAACAACCGAAAGGTTCTTAATGGCGTGCTTGAGGCGATGGGTCTTGGAGAAGATGTTTCTGCACGGAACGATGTCCTACGCACCATCGACAAGTTCGACAAGGTGGGCGAAAAAGGTGTTCGCGAGTTGTTGACAACGGGACGCCTGGACACCTCAGGCGCATTCATTGATGGCGTAGGCCTAAGCGAAGATCAAGCCGAGCCGGTCATCGGGTTTCTTACATCAAAGGCAGTTGATACAGCCCAAACTTTGACAAACCTTCGCGAGGCCGTCGGGGATAGCAAAATTGGTACAGATGGTATTCTTGAACTTGAGCAAATAGGCGCGCTACTGGAAGCAGGTGGATATAGCTCTGACCGGGTTGAAATTGACCCGTCTGTAGTCAGAGGTTTGGGTTACTACACCGGCCCGGTTTACGAAGCCGAGCTGACCTTCGAGATTTTTGACGAAAAAGGCCGCAAGCGGCAATTTGGCTCTGTCGCTGGTGGTGGTCGCTACGATGACTTGGTAAAGCGCTTTACCGGGCAAGAGGTTCCTGCAACTGGCATCTCCATCGGGGTGGATCGTCTGTTGGCGGCTTTACGCGAAAAAGGTCGTATCCATACTCAAGCCAAGGGCCCGGTAATAGTGACCGTCATGGATCGTGACCGAATGGCCGATTACCAGACAATGGTGGCTGAACTGCGCAACGCCGACATTCGAGCAGAAGTTTATCTGGGCAACCCAAAGAACTTTGGCAATCAACTGAAATATGCAGACAAGCGTAACTCACCTATCGCGGTGATCGAGGGTGGCGATGAAAAAGCGAAAGGTGTCGTGCAGATCAAAGATTTGATGCTTGGCGCCAAGATTGCAGAAAGCGCGACAGTGCAAGAATGGAAGGAACGCCCCAGCCAGTTCGAAGTGCCACGCGGCGATCTAATCGCCAAGGTGCGTGAAATTCTGGACAGTCAGGACTGATCTATGCCCAGCCGTTCCCAGATACTGACCCGCGCTGCGATGATGCGTGTCCGTTTTGAGGCCGCAGGCGCCCAGATCGTTGACCCGCCCTTGCTGCAACCGGCAGAAACCTTGCTTGATCTTTACGGCGAAGACATCCGTGCACGGGCCTATGTGACCTCGGACGCGTTGCGGGGCGAACAAATGCTACGCCCTGATTTCACCTTGCCTGTCGTGCAAATGCACATGGCCAATGGAGCCGAGCCAGCGCGCTACACTTACTCAGGCGAGGTTTTTCGACGTCAGGAGCACGACCCCGAACGATCCAATGAATATGTTCAGGTTGGGTACGAGGTATTTGACCGAGACAATCCAGCGGGCGCCGACGCAGAAGTTTTCTCACTTTTTGCGCTGCAACTTAGCGGTTTGCCGTTGCGGGCCGCAACTGGTGACATCGGTATCCTTACGGCTGCGGTTCAAGGTATGAAAACGACTGAACGGCGCAAGGCGGCGCTTATGCGGCATCTGTGGCGCCCTCGTCGGTTTCGGCTATTGATCGAACGGTTTGCTGGTCGAAAACCCGGACCCGAGGGTCGCGACGCTCTGTTGGACGCCAAAGGCCCGTTGGATATTGGCGTGCCAATGATTGGAAAACGACGCGCTTCGGAAATTGAAGCGAGGATTGACGCGCTTCGCGAAGACCGCGAAACGCCTCCGATCACCGACACAGAGTTGGCGGGGCTGGAGACACTTTTGAATGTACGTGAAACCATGCCCTTTGCACTGGAGCAGCTGCGGGATGTTGCCGTGGACTTACCCCAGATTGCCCCAGCTCTTGATCGGCTGGAGGATCGGGTAGCTGCCTTGCAGACGCGGGGTGTCGATGTCGAGCGGTTGGATTTTGAGGCCGCGTATGGCCGGACATCTATGGAGTATTATGACGGGTTCGTCTTTGGCTTCTATGCCGAGGGTCGCCCCGATCTGCCGCCTATTGCGACGGGTGGGCGTTATGATGCGCTGACGCGGCAGTTAGGAAACGGAGCTGAAATCCCGGCAGTTGGTGGCGTTCTGCGTCCAGATTTGATGCTGGAGATCGAGGAGGCTACGCAATGAGCCTGAAACTTGGCGTTCCCTCCAAAGGCAGGTTGATGGAAAAAACGTTTTCGTGGTTTGAAAAGCGCGGCATTACTTTGTCGCGAAGCGGCTCGGATCGGGAATATGCTGGTCGTGTTGAAGGGATCGAAGGTGTCTCGCTGATCCTGTTGTCCGCAGGTGAGATTCCCCGCGAATTGGCGGCGGGGCGAATTCATCTCGGTGTAACTGGGATCGACTTGGTGCAGGAAAAACTGCCGCGCTGGGAACAACAGGTTGAAGAAATTTCCCGACTTGGCTTTGGCAGGGCTGATTTGGTCATCGCCGCCCCTGCTTGTTGGGTCGACGTGGACACTTTGGATGATCTGGATGCTGTGGCTGCTGCGTTTCGCAAGACACATGGGCACCGATTGAGGATCGCTACTAAGTACCATCGGTTGGTTCGTGAATTTCTGACCGATGCGGGTGTAGCTGATTACGCTTTAGTCGACAGTCAAGGCGCGACTGAGGGCACCGTGGTGAATGAAACTGCCGAAGCGATAGCTGATATCACCTCGACTGGAGAGACTTTGCGGGCCAACCACTTGAAAATACTGTCGGATGGCCTTGTCCTTAAATCGCAAGCGACGTTGTGGCGCAGTCGCGAAGCGACGTACACACCGCAACAAAAGGCGTTTCTGTCGGAATTTTTGGATCGGCTGAAATCAGGTTAGAGAACACCGATCTCGGCAAGTGCGCGGTTCAAGTCATCCGGCAAGGTATCGTCTGTTGATCTGGACTTGGGAAGGTCGGCAGGCGTGTCTTCAGGTTTGAGGTAACGCCAGCCCTGAAACGGTCGCTTCAATGCGTTTTGAGTGCGGTGTATATTGGGGTCAAGAATGATCGCGCAACGGCGGATACCATCGTCGCCCCTGACCTCGTCCAAACGAAGTATGCGTTGACGGCACTGGACAGTGCCTTTGATCACCCAATAGATTGATCCGCCATTAAGAATCTCGGCTTCGCGCTTGGGCCACATGCGGGTTACGTGGCGCGGTAAACCGTCTGGGTAAAGAGGCTTACGGCTGTCCTGCCAAGCCATCAGCGTGTCAACACTCTCTGATCCGACAGATAGTTTTATGAGATTTACGTACTTATCCACAGCTTTCCCACAGAGTCGTCCCTAAGCCCATCTTCATATTGTAGCTTGATGAACGCTGTCATCAAGGTGTTGTGGTAAGGGTGCGATTTAGGGTATCCTGTATTTCTCTTTCAAGACAAGGAATCACCAATGAGCCGCTTTGCCGCCCCCATCGCCGAGCAGATCTGGGACATGAAATACCGTTTCAAGAAGGCGGATGGAACGCCCATTGATCTAACAGTCGAAGACAGTTGGCGGCGCATCGCTCGGGATTTGGCGCGAGTGGAAAAAGACCCGGAACATTGGGAAGAAAAATTCTATGAGGCGCTGGAAGATTTCAAATACCTGCCGGCCGGGCGCATCACTGCAGGTGCGGGTACCGCGCGTCAGGTGACTCTGTTCAACTGTTTCGTGATGGGCACAATTCCGGACAGCATGGGCGGAATTTTCGATATGTTGAAAGAGGCTGCTTTAACCATGCAACAGGGTGGCGGGATTGGATACGATTTTTCGACCATCCGCCCTCGGGGAGCAGATGTAAAAGGGGTCGCAGCGGATGCTTCGGGACCGCTGAGCTTTATGGACGTTTGGGACGCAATGTGCCGAACGATTATGTCCGCCGGATCGCGCCGTGGCGCGATGATGGCTACTATGCGTTGTGATCATCCGGACATCGAACATTTTATAACGGCCAAATCCGATCCGGCCCGTCTGCGCATGTTCAACATGTCGGTTCTGGTGACCGATCCGTTCATGGAGGCAGTCAAAGCAGACGGTCCTTGGGAACTGGTTTTTGATGGCAAAGTTTACCACACTGTTCAGGCGCGCGACTTATGGAACAAGATCATGCAGGCGACATATGACTATGCCGAGCCTGGAGTGATCTTCATCGACAGGATCAATCAAGCCAACAATCTGAATTATGTAGAGACCATTGCGGCAACCAATCCATGTGGCGAGCAGCCGTTGCCACCGTATGGTGCTTGCTTGCTTGGTTCGATCAATCTGGCACGGCTGGTAGCAGAACCATTCGAGGCCGCAGCGCATCTGGACGAAACCGCTCTGCAGCAATTGGTGGCCACAGCCGTACGCATGATGGATAATGTGGTGGATGCGTCCAAGTTCCCTTTGGTGGAACAAGAGGCGGAAGCGCAGGACAAACGCCGTATCGGTTTAGGCGTGACCGGTCTGGCTGATGCTTTGTTGATGTTGGGTCTGCGATATGGATCGGACGAAGCGGCGCATCAGACCGAGACATGGCTGCACGCAATCGCCCGCGCGGCGTATTTGGCGTCGGTGGAATTAGCCAAGGAAAAAGGGGCTTTCCCCTTATTCGATGCCGAGAAGTATCTGGTCAGTGGCACGATGCAGCAGATGGACGACGACGTGCGCGAAGCGATCCGTGAACACGGCATTCGTAACGCTCTGCTGACTTCGATTGCTCCGACTGGGACGATCTCGCTTTATGCAGGGAATGTTTCGTCGGGAATTGAGCCTGTCTTTGCGTATGCCTACACCCGCAAGGTATTGCAAAAGGATGGGTCGCGCACTGAAGAAGAAGTGGTGGACTACGCGGTGCAGATGTGGCGCGACAAGTTCGGAGATGTTGAGTTGCCGGACTATTTCGTCAATGCGCAAACACTGCCCCCAGCCGACCACGTCAAGATGCAAGCCGCTGCGCAAAAGTGGATCGACAGCTCGATTTCTAAGACGATCAACTGTCCCGAAGATATCAGTTTTGATGCCTTCAAAGATGTCTATATGCAGGCTTGGGACCAAGGTTGCAAAGGCTGCACGACATATCGTCCAAATGACGTGACCGGGTCTGTGCTGACCGTTTCAGAGAGCGAGGATAAAGTTCCCGGAGAAAGCGCCAATGCACCGCATGACGTAGATGGTGGCGAAGTTATCTACATGTCAGAGCCGCTGGACCGCCCTCAGTCGCTGGAGGGATCGACATACAAGTTAAAGTGGCCGGATAGTGAGCACGCGATCTATCTAACTATCAATGACATCGTGATTGGTGGCCGTCGACGCCCCTTCGAGGTGTTCATAAATTCAAAGAACATGGAACACTACGCGTGGACGCTGGCATTGACCCGAATGATTTCGGCTGTGTTTCGTCGGGGCGGAGACGTTTCGTTCGTGGTGGAAGAGTTGAAGGCAGTTTTCGACCCGCGTGGCGGTGCATGGGTACAAGGGAAATACATCCCCTCGATCTTGGCTGCGATTGGTGGCGTCATTGAACAACACATGATCAATATCGGCTTTCTGGAAGGCGAAGGAATGGGGTTAAAGGCCGATCCACAAGCCCAAGTCGTGAACATCGACGCCCCGCGCGGCAAAGCCTGCCCGTCCTGCGGTCAATATGACATGGTGATGATCGAAGGTTGTATGACGTGTCGCAGTTGCGGCCATTCCAAATGTGGTTGACACCCAAGATTTAGCAACCCGTATCAAGGCACCTATGTGCCTTGATTGACTCGAATGCAACACGTTCGTGAATGCTGTATTTTGTTCTCTTTTCTGCCAACGCCACCATTGATAGACAGAACACGTTACAGGTGGGATGTTCAAAAGTGCGGGCGGACAGATGAGAACCGGTCAAAGCGGTCGAGTAGCGGTATATTGGTCACAAACTGAACTGGATGGGCTAGAGGCTGCACCCTTGTCCCATTTATGCGTTGGGGTTGCATGGTCTTGGAGGGGTTTCATCGTCGACTACTTGTCAGATGCTGATATGGGCCACCAGAGCCATCGATTTCACGAAACAAACATGTTGAATGTACAGGTTCCCGCGGCTACGCGGCCGGTGAATGCGACAAGGGTTTATGCAAGCCTCGAGCTCTTGAATGGCGCGCAAAGTTTTTCCGCGGATTTGATTTGGATGCATGGTGACGACAGGTTGGTATTAATGTTTGAAAACGGATGCCCACCGCGAGATGAGGAATTTTGGATAAGTTCGGTCACTCTGGCCGCCAAGCCTTCGGCGTACGAGCGAACTGACAATACTGTCGTTGCTTTTCCTGCGCCGGCCGTTGCTGTTCAGGCCGAGCCCGAGTATTTTGACCAACTGGCTGAGACGTTGGCCAAGTAACCTGACATTCCTCGTGTGCTGATTGGACGTAAATATTCTGTTCAGGCCCAATTTGCCGTGTTGACTCTAGCGATTGCACATATATAAGCGCGGCTTCATTGGTGTTGGTGGCCCCCGCAAGGGGATGCCTGTCATGGGAAATCCCAAGAGGACAACGCCCTTCATAGTGGCCAACACTGGCCTCGACTTTGCGAAGGAGATCAGCCGTGACCAAACGCACGTCTGCCAAGTACAAAATTGACCGCCGGATGGGTGAAAACATCTGGGGTCGTCCGAAATCCCCAATCAACCGCCGTGAGTATGGTCCGGGCCAGCACGGGCAGCGCCGCAAGGGTAAGCTGTCTGACTTTGGCCTGCAGCTTCGCGCAAAGCAAAAGCTGAAGGGTTACTACGGCGATCTGACCGAAAAACAATTCCGCCGTATCTATGCCGAAGCCGAGCGTGTAAAGGGCGATACTGGTGAAAACCTAATCGGCCTGCTGGAGCGCCGCCTAGACGCGGTCGTTTACCGCGCCAAGTTCGTACCGACAGTGTTTGCTGCACGTCAGTTCGTGAACCACGGTCATGTTAAAGTGAACGGTAAGCGGGTGAACATTCCCAGCTACCGCGTCAAAGAAGGTGACGTGATTGAGGTACGTGATCGTTCTAAGCAACTTGCAATCGTTTTAGAGGCCGCTGCACTGGCTGAGCGTGATGTGCCTGATTATATCGAGGCTGACCATTCGAAAATGACCGCGACTTTTGTGCGCACTCCCGGTTTCGGCGACGTTCCCTACCCGGTTATGATGGAGCCAAACCTCGTCGTTGAATTTTACGCCAAGAACTAATCTTCGCAAACCGATTGATTGCAAAGGCCGTGCATTTTGCGCGGCCTTTTTTCTTGCAATCAACAAATAGCCCTTGGACAGTTTGAAAAACAACTCAAAGAAGGGACTCGTGTGTCGGACGAAACAAACGCCAAGGAATCTTGCCCCTCGCCACGTTCACGAGCGCGAGCCAGACATATCCTAGACAACTATTACATCGGACCGGCACGCGACGCGAGTATTCTTGAGATTTGGGCTTATACAGAACGTTTCAGTTACGAACCGGGTGAAACTGTCGGTTTGCGTGTTAGCACCACGGCAGAAACCTGGGATATGGAAATTTCAAGGGATGGAGGTAAACTCCAGTCGGTTTTGACGGTTCAAAACTTACCCGGCGTGTTTCACGAAACGCCTGAGGACTGCTCGGTCAAGGGTTGCGATTGGCCGACGGCTTACAGTTTTGAAATTCCACTTGATTGGAAACCTGGCGGCTATCTATTCAAATTGACTGGACGAAAGGGAGCTGCAGAAGTTCAAGAACACCACCTTATTCTTGTCCGACGTGCGCAGGCGACGAAACAAGCACCGATCCTTTTGTTGTGCGCAACCGGAACCTGGGTTGCCTACAATTGCTGGGGGGGATCAAATGCCTACGAAGGCATTACCGGAGCAGATGGAAAACAATTTTCGCCTATACTTTCGACACAGCGCCCTTGGTCGCGGGGATTTTGTTGGCTGCCCGCTGGCGCACCACGAGCCTTGCCGGAAGCTCCGCCAAGAGTAGGCGACATGGTTCGATACCATTACATGGAATGGGCGTACGCTTATGGTTATTCCAAGAAATACGCATCGGCTGGTTGGGCAAGCTACGAACGTCATTTCGCAAAGTGGGCTGAGACTCAGGGCTATACACTCGATTACGCGACTTTGCACGATTTGCACGACGATCCAGAATTACTTGACGGCTACGAATGTGTCGTATGTGTGGGGCATGACGAATATTGGAGTCGCGAGATGCGACTGGCCATCGACACTTATGTCGAAAATGGCGGACATGTTGCGCGTTTTGCTGGGAATTTTCTGTGGCAGATTCGTCTTGAGGAATACGGACGTACCCAAATCTGCTACAAATACATCGCAACTGAAACCGATCCTGTCAGGGATACTAATGACAGCCATCTTCTGACTGGAGCTTGGGAGCAACCAGAGGTGAATTGGCCTGGTGCGCAAACTTTCGGAGCCAACGGTTCAAAGGGTGTATATGCAGGCCTCGGCAATTGCGTTGGACGCGGGAGCGGGGGGTTCACAATATACCGACCCGGTCACTGGGCTTTGAACGGCGCCCACTTGGGGTATGGCGATGTTCTGGGCGCCAGTTCGCGGATTTATGGCTATGAGGTGGATGGGCTGGATCACGTGATCCGAGATGGTTTGCCTTTCGCTACCGGTAAAGACGGCGCCTCAACGAATATCGAGATCATTGGATTGGGTCTGGGTACAAACGCCGAAACAGATCACGGTGTTACCGGCGAAACGCTATATATCGGCAAAAGTGATGCAGAATGGAAGGCGCGAGCAATGTACGGTTCGCTTACCCCGGAAACTTACGATACGGCCCTGAGGGGTAACGGAGTCATGGTCCACTGGCAACGCGGCAAGGGTGAAATTTTCAATGCAGCTACGTGTGAATGGGTTATGGGGCTAGCCCGAAAAGATTTTCAGGTCGAAATGATCACGCGAAACGTTTTGGACCGATTTAGCGGTCGGTCCTAGATTGGCAAAGGGCGCCCTTCGGCGATAGCCTCCATGGCGAAATACGAGGTCACGCTGTCCAGTTCGACCTTTTCGATCAAACGTTGGTAAACCTTGTCGTAGGACGCCATATCCTGCGTTACCACCTTAAGCTGGTAGTCATAATCGCCCCCAATCCGGTGGAAATCGACCACTTCGGGAATTGTTAGAACGTGACTGCGGAAGGCCTGAAGCCATTCCGCAGAATGGTGGCGTGTGCGAAGCATTACAAACACGACAAGGGACAACCCCAGCTTCTCACGCGCTATCCGGGCTGTTGACCCCTGCAGAACACCATAGTCGTTTAACATTTTGAGTCGCCGCCAGCATGCATTCTGCGAAAGCCCGACCCGATCGGCCAATTCACGTTGTGAAAGAGTCGCGTCTTTTTGAAGCTCTTTTAAGATGCGTGTGTCAATATGATCTATGTTCTTTGCCATTCTTAATCATATGACACAAATTTTGTAACGAACAAGCAAAAATTTGTGATGATTATGGGCCCTCCATCAATCACATTGGTGTTGCAAAAGGAGCCAACGCAATGAATTTGTCCAAGTTTCGTGCAGATATCCAAGCCGCCGTTCGCAATTCTGAACTGTGTGATGGTTTGATTGGTGAGAACGTTCTTATCCCTGGTCTGCATGGGGACGTGCCGCTTGTCTACGCGGATTACGTCGCTTCGGGTCGCGCATTGCGGCAAGTCGAAGACTTTATATCCCAACAGGTCTTGCCGTTCTACGCCAACAGCCACACCGAGGCCTCCTATTGCGGTTCTTACATGACGCGATTGCGCCGTGAAGCGCGCGCAGAAATAGCCCGTATCGTCGGCGCAAGAGGAGAGGACGCGGTGATTTTCACCGGTTCGGGCGCCACGGCGGGACTCAACCGGCTGGTCAGCTTGATGGGTGTGGAAGAGGCTGACCGGCCGGTTGTCTTGATCGGTCCGTATGAACATCATTCAAACATTTTACCCTGGCGTGAAAGCAAGGCGCGGGTCGTCGAAATTCCAGAAGGTGCAGATGGTGGGCCTGACTTGGTGTCACTTGAACAAGCATTGGTAGATCACGCGGATTCAGATTTGGTGATTGGGTCGTTCTCGGCAGCGTCGAACGTTACGGGGATTGTCACAAATCCCGATCCTGTTACCAGGTTGCTTAAATCGTACGGAGCGTTGTCAGTTTGGGATTATGCGGGGGGTGGACCGTATTTGCCTTTAGACATGGGAAGCGGCTCAGCGCGTAAAGATGCGGTCGTTGTGTCCCCTCACAAGTTCCCCGGAGGCCCTGGCGCTTCTGGTATACTGATTGTCAGCGAAAAAACCGTGAAACGCACCAGCCCCAGTTGGCCAGGAGGCGGCACAGTCAGTTTTGTCTCGCCATGGCGCCATGACTACAGCGAAGATTTGGCCACACGTGAAGAAGCCGGCACCCCGAATGTAATCGGTGATATTCGCGCTGCCTTGGCCTTTATCGTTAAGGACGTTGTAGGCACAGACGAAATCGCAAGTCGCGAAGCCAAATACAACGAAATGGCGTTGGCCGGGTGGGGGGATAACCCGCATTTGACCTTGCTAGGTATTGAAAACTCTCATCGTTTGCCAATATTTTCGTTCCTTGTTCGTGACCAATCGGGACAACCGGTTCATCAGCAGCTGTTCACTCGGATGCTTAGCGATATTTACGGCATTCAAGCGCGGGGCGGATGTGCTTGCGCAGGTCCCTATGCCCATCGTTTGTTGGGAATTGACCGCTCAACCTCGGAATCCCTGCACACCGCATTGACCGCTGGGGAAGAGATGAAAAAACCAGGTTGGGTTCGCCTGAACTTTTCATATCTGATGAGCGAGGAGACGGTTCAGTTCATTATCGACAGCGTTAACGACCTGTCCTGCAGGACCGAAGAATTCGTCCGTTTCTATAACGCTGACCCGGCGACTGCTCGCTTCAAAGCGGCCTAATGGAATTGCTGCTTTTCTCAACGCGTTGAGACAGGTATGAGAGGCCCAGTTAACGGAGCCTCTCATGAACAAGATTACCCCGCAACCCGGTATTATGGACATCGCGCTGTATCAAGGCGGACAGTCGCGTGTGGCCGGCGTGGAGCACGTTATCAAGTTGAGTTCCAATGAAAATCCCTTTGGGCCGAGTCCCAAGGCGATTGAGGCCGTCCGCGACAGCGCAGCGAATCTGCATCGTTATCCCAGCACAGATCATCGAAGCCTTCGCCATGTGATCGGTGAGCGACAAGGGCTGGATCCCGAGCGGATCATCTGTGGCGTCGGTAGCGACGAGGTGCTGCAATTTGTTGCACAAGCTTATGCTGGTTGTGGTGATGAAGTCATTCACACTGAACATGGATTCTCCATGTACCCAATCATTGCCCGCATGGTCGGAGCAAAGCCCGTGATGGTTCCAGAGCGTGAACGCAAAGTCGATGTGGATGCCATTCTTGCGGCGGTTTCAAAACGTACAAAGGTTGTTTTTGTAACCAACCCGGGCAATCCCACTTCAACAATGATCTCACAGAATGAACTAAAGCGCTTGGCGGACAATCTTCCTGACGATTGCCTCTTGGTCATTGACGGCGCATACGCCGAATTCGTCGATGGGTTTGACGGCGGTGCAGCGCTGGTTGACCAATACCAAAACGTGATCATGACTCGGACGTTTTCAAAGATATACGGCCTTGGCGGCATGCGCGTTGGGTGGGGCTACGCCCAGCGGGATATCATCGAAGTGCTTAACCGGGTCCGTCAACCGTTTAACTTGTCACTGACCGCCCTGGCTGCGGCAGAAGCGGCTGCGCAGGATGAAGAGTATCTGAATTTCTGCCGTTCAGAAAATGCGCGATTGCGGTCGTGGCTGTCTGATGAACTGGCAAAAGTTGGCGTGCCTTCGGATCCTTCCAGCACCAATTTTATCCTTGCTCGCTTTGCCGACCAGGTCGAGGCTGAGGCTTGCGACGATTTTCTGAAAACTCGAGGTTTGATCGTTCGGCGTGTTGCGGGATACAACCTGCCGAACGCATTGCGGATAACCGTGGGCGACGAGGAGGCATGCCGCCGCGTGGTCGCTGCGATTTCAGAGTTCAAGAGGGGCGCCGAATGAGCCAAATATACGACCGCGTGGCTCTGATCGGGCTGGGCTTGATTGCGTCTTCTATGTTCTGGGCGATCAAACGCGGGGGTCTTGCTCGCGAAGTGACGGGCTACGCAAAGTCTCGGGCAACCCGAGACACGGCACGCCGCATCGGACTTTGTGATCGCATATGCGATACAGCGCAAGAAGCGGTTGAAGGCGCTGATCTGGTAGTGCTGTGCGTACCTGTAGGTGCCATGGGGGCCGTGGCACGCGACATTGCGCCCGTCCTTAAAATCGGTGCAACGGTTTCGGATGTTGGCTCGGTCAAACGCCATGTCATTCAGGATGTTGGACCTGCGATCCCAGAAGGTGTTCACTTCGTCCCGGCGCACCCTTTGGCAGGCACCGAGCATTCGGGGCCTGAGTCTGGATTTGCCGAGCTTTTTGACAATCGCTGGTGCCTGCTTGTCCCCGTTAAAGGGTCCGATCCTGACGCAGTCGCACGTTTGCGGGCTCTGTGGGAGGGTATGGGATCCAATGTCGATGAAATGGAAGCTGATTACCATGATCTTGTTTTGGCAGTTACTTCGCATGCGCCGCACCTGATCGCTTACACTATGGTTGGTGTAGCGGATGATCTGCGCCGCGTAACGGATTCCGAAGTGATCAAATACTCGGCCGCCGGTTTTCGGGATTTCACACGGATTGCTGCGTCAGACCCTACTATGTGGCGGGATGTTTTTCTGACGAATAAGGATGCCACGCTAGAGATACTAGGACGCTTCACCGAGGAATTGTTTGCGTTGCAACGTGCGATCCGCACCGGAGATGGTGAGCAATTATTCGACTATTTCACACGTACTCGCGCTATTCGTCGTGGAATTATCGACGCGGGACAAGACACGGACGCGCCGGACTTTGGTCGTGGAAAGGCACCGGCATGAGACCTGTTTGGGGTGCAATTGCTGTATGTTGTGCCACCTGGTTGGGTGAACCTGTCCAGTCTGCTTCGCCTTCCACGTCGCTGCATCCGTTGCCGCGACCGGACAGGACAGCCAGCGCCACTCCTGCTGCCACCATTGCCGCAGCTTTGCCCTTGACCCTACCGAATATGCGACCGCAATTGCGCCCCGCATCGCCACAGGAAGTCGCTGCTGCCGCAAGGGCAACTGACTTGCCCTTGTTGGGGCCGGACATATCGCCCAAACCCTTTAAAAGACCCAAAGCATTGGAACAGCAGGTCTTGTTCAAAAAGCGCAAACTACGCAAATCATCAGTATGCGGAGAAATTGAGATTCAGGGCAAAGCGGTCGGATCGGTCTCAAGTCGGACCAAAGCCTGTGGGATCAAAGATGCGGTTCAGATTACGTCCGTCTCTGGCGTGGTGCTAAGCCGCCCGTCTACAATGGATTGCGGCACGGCCATCGCTCTGAACAAATGGGTAGACAAATCAGTCAAACCGACTTTCAAACGACGCGGTCCGGTTGTTGAACTTCAGGTTGCGGCGCATTACGCGTGTCGTACCCGCAACAACCGCAAGGGAGCGCGGATATCCGAACACGGAAAAGGCAGGGCTATCGACATTTCCGGCTTCAAAATGGCGGATGGAGAAGTCGTGACAGTCTTGGACGGCTGGCGCAAAAATCCATCGCAAAAGCAGTTGAAAAAAGTCTGGCGTGGTGCATGCGGACCGTTTGGTACTGTATTAGGTCCGAATTCGGACCGATATCACCGCGATCATTTCCATTTGGATACGGCCCGTCATCGAAGCGGCCCATATTGCCGCTAACGCAATATTAGCCGTGGCGCGGGGCCTAGCGGTAACGGGCCCAGCGCAACAAAACCGTCCCGAAAGTTGAGCTGAAGGTCCAGCGCATTCGGATTACCCCCCAATCCGGCGAGGAAGTTCAAGGCCCGTGTTACGGGATCAACCGCTTGATCGGGCAGGGCTCCGGCAGCATTGGCCATAGCGATCATATCCCGCCAGTTCTCGGCTTTGACAGCGATTTCTCCGGTTGGGATGCCTTGCTCATCAACATCGAGTTCTCCTGCTGCAAAGAGGCTCAACTCTCCCCACTTCATCTCGGCCAGCTGCAGATCGATTGCAACAGGCTGTGGCCTGCGTTGTTCCAGAGCGGAGCGGTCCCAAGGTTTGTCGAAAGTTACCGCCATGTCCAGTTCCAGTGTATCGAAAGCCTGGGGCAACGTAGTAGCCGATCGCATAAGGTTTCGCAGGTCGTCGCCGGGTGTAAACCCTTCGACCCGGGCTGAAATAGTGTATGCCTCAGGAAAATCAGTTTGCGCCATGACCATGAAAAGATTATCGCCGCCGGCCTGGGCATCGCCGTTTTCCGCAACCGACCATGCACCGCTGGTTACGGCCATTTTCTCCAGCACCAGCGCGACACCGGGTTGCAACTGAAGTTCTGCTTGCAACGCATCGGCTTGGATCGTGGCCGTTTGGTCAAAGTATGACAGCCGCTGTGGCGTTTCTGCGAACCGCAAAAGCTGACTGCCAGGCCAAACCGCAGGACTCTGAAACTCGATCCAGTCCGCGCTCCACGCTGTTCCGTTAACAGGATCGGCAAGGGCAGGGTTTGTAAGCCGTGTGATGTGATGCGTCGGATACCCGCCTGTTGAAACTCCGGAAAAATCGGCCTGCCAACCCTGTTCTTGCTGTTGGTCGAACCATCCGGTTAACGCCGCACGCAGGCCGTATCCAGCGATGAACCAATAAGCGCTCCAAGCAATTGCTACAAAAATCAGTACTCGTATAAGGCGGCGCATGAGAAATGCCCTTTTTCCTGCTTTGGAATTGATGTTTATAGGCGCAAACAGGCAAGGACCAGTGCAATGACAATGTGGGTTTTCGGATACGGGTCTTTGTTGTGGAATCCTGGTTTCCCGGTTGCCAGTAGCGAACGCGCCACATTGATGGGATATGCCCGGTCATTCTGCATGAGCTCGATCCATCATCGCGGAACCGAGGAGAAGCCAGGGCTGGTACTGGCTTTGGACGAGCAGCAAAATGCACGTTGCACGGGGTTGGCCTTTGCGGTCGAGGCTGGTTACGAACAACGGACATTGGATGAACTGCGAGAGCGAGAACTTATCTCGTCAGCATATCTCGAGCGGATGTTAGATGTTCATCTGGATGACGGTCGGATCGTGAACGCGGTGACTTATGTGATTGATCCTCACCACGTGCAATATTGCGGTGGGATCTCGCTAGAGGAGCAGGCCCAAATTATTGCCTACGCCATAGGCGGGCGCGGCCCAAACACAGAATATCTTTACAACACAGCAGAACATTTATCGGAAATCGGCCTGCGTGACCCTGAACTTGAGTGGTTGTCACAACGGGTGCGCAGTCTTACCGCATAAAACCTTGGCGTCCTGGACTGGTTTTCGTTAGATTTGGCGCAAAGCAGGCAAAAATCGGGAAAAACGCGCATGGCGCAGGCACAGCAAAGCGCGAGACCGCATTTCTCGCACCCTATCCGTCAAATCCTTTTGATGTTGGTGGCTATCGGCCTGTCGGGGCTGGGTGTTTTCCTGGCTTTGCCGTATGTCCTTCCTGTATTTCAGGCGAACCTGTATCTGAACGGATTCATTTTGCTTGTGTTCGTCATAGGTGTGCTTGCGTGTTTTTATCAAGTGACGCAGTTGATCGGATCGGTTCGATGGATTGAGGCTTTTGCAGGCGGTGTCGAGCGTGATGACGTGCGGCCGCCGCAATTGCTGGCGCCGCTGGCCGCTTTGCTCAGGTCGCGAGGTGCCCGTTCGCACATCAGTTCGAGTTCGGGTCGATCCATTCTAGACTCGGTGGCTGAGCGAATAGAAGAAGAGCGTGAGATCACGCGGTACATCACCAATGTTCTGATTTACCTAGGGCTTCTGGGGACGTTTTTTGGTCTGGCAACAACCGTTCCAGCCATTGTCGATACGATCCGCAGTTTAAACCCGCAGGAAGGCGAAGAAGGCCTGACGGTTTTCAACCGCTTGATGACGGGGTTGGAAGCGCAATTGCAGGGAATGGGCGTGGCATTTGGCTCGTCTCTGTTGGGGCTTGCGGGATCGTTGATCGTGGGCCTGTTGGAACTCTTTGCAGGTCACGGCCAGAACAGATTTTATCGCGAGTTGGAAGAGTGGTTGTCAGGCATCACCCGTGTTGGTTTTGGTGGTTCGGAAGAGGGTGGCGCGGAACTGGCTGTTCTTACGCCTGTCTTGGATACGATGGCAGAACAAATGGACGCCCTTCAAGATATGTTCTCGGCTCAGGAAGCGGAAAGGGCTGACGTATCCGCAAAGCTGGGTCAACTTGTTGATGTGATTGGTAATATGAATCGGCGTCAGGCCGAAAGCGAAGGTGTTACTGCGGCTCTTGAACGCGTAGCTTTGGGTCAGGACGCTCTGCTGGATCATATGCGCGAACATGGTGCAGGCGAAGGGATCGATGCGGAAAGCCGTATGCGCTTGCGGTCGATGGACGTGCAGTTGCTTCGCATCCTCGAAGAGATCTCTGCTGGTCGGCAAGACAGCATGAACGAGCTGAGAAAAGACTTTGAGCTATTGGTCAAGGCCTTGACCCTTCCCCGTGGCGCCGTTCGCACACCTCCGGAAGGAGATTAACGGATGGCCTTATCCCGACGTACTGGCCAACGTTTTCAGGGCTCGGTTTGGCCCGGTTTTGTCGACGCGATGACGGGATTGCTGATGGTTCTGACTTTTGTCCTTACCATCTTCATGATCGTGCAATTCGTATTGCGCGAAACGATATCGGGGCAGGAAGATGAGCTGACAGCTCTGTCTGACGAGGTCGCCGCCCTTGTTGGGGCTTTGGGACTGGAAGAGCGGGAAAACAGCCGCCTTCAAGCACGCCTTGGTGCATTGAACACTACGTTGACACGAGTAGAGGACGATCTGGCGCAGGCACAGACCCGTATTACGGATTTCGAGGCACAGGTCGCCGCTCTGCTGGCAGAACAACAGCAGGCGCGCGGTGATATTGCAGAACTTGAGGCGCAACGGAATGATCTTCTTTCAGAACAGGATGCGTTGAACCTGGCGCTTGCCCAAAGTCGAGATGAGATCGATGCGCAGACCGAGGCCGCAAGGCTTGCTGCCGCCAGACGCGAGGCGCTGGAGGCGTTAGTAGCCGATCTTGAGAGCAGAGATGCAACGAAGACTGCACAGATTGCTGAACTTGAGAGCAGCGATACAGTGCAAACTGCACAGATTGCTGAACTTGAACAACAGCTTTCGGATGAGGAAGCTGCACGGTTGGCCGAAGCCGCCGCCGCGGAGGCCCTGCGCGACCGATTGAAAAATGCTGATGCAGAACTGACGGCCATGACATTGGCTCTCGAAACGCAACGAAAAGAGGCTGAAGAGACGCTGACATTGCTTGCCGCGGCTCAGGCAGCCCGCGCCGAACTCGAAAGACAGTTCGGTGAATTGAAACCCGATGAGCTTAAGGCGCAGTTACAGGCGGCGCTGGAGGCGCAGTCCCAGGCGCAAGCGGACGCTGCCGAACAACGCACGCTGGCGGAAGAGCGAGCTGCCTTGCTGGCTATTGCTCAAGACACGTTGGATTCAGAAAAAGAAGCATCGACCGAAGCGCAACGACAAACGGCCTTATTGAACCAGCAGATGTCGGCATTGCGGGGTCAACTTGGATCATTGCAAGCTCTGCTGGATGACTATGAAGAGCGTAACGCGGCTGCGGAGATTCAAATTCAAACTCTGGGTCAGGATCTGAATGCCGCGCTAGCGCGAGCAGCGTCCGAAGAGCGCCGCCGCCGTTTGCTGGAAGAAGCCGAACGAATCCGTTTGCAGGAGGAAGCCGAGGCGCTTGCAGGCCAAAATCAGGAACTGACCGCACAGGCGGAAGACCTACAAAGATACCGATCTGAGTTCTTTGGCCGATTGCGTGATGTTTTGGGTGACCAGGAAGGTGTGCGAATCGAAGGCGACCGGTTTGTTTTCTCCTCCGAAGTTCTGTTCGATACGGGATCGGCGGTTCTTTCGGGCGAAGGTCAGCTTGAGGTCGCAAAGGTCGCCAACATTTTGCGCAGCGTGGCAGAAGAAATTCCCGAAGGTTTGAACTGGGTGATCCGTGTGGATGGGCACACCGACAACCAGCCATTGGGCGGGGCAGGGCGCTATCGGGACAATTGGGAGCTTAGCCAAGGGCGTGCGCTGTCCGTCGTGCGTTACATGGTTGATGCGCTTGGCATTCCACCCTCTCGGCTGGCAGCAAATGGGTTTGGCGAGTTTCAACCTGTAAATCCGGCAGACACGCCGGAGGCACGGGCACAAAACCGTCGGATTGAGCTCAAATTAACAGAGCGGTAACTGCGTTTTACTTTACAAAAAAGCCCGCCAAATCTGGCGGGCCTTATTTTGTCGGGTTTTGTGTGGTCGCTAATCCGCCGTCAATAACGGTGGTTTGTCTCCCGGAATACGCGGTTGGTCCGGGCCCAGAATTTCGAGGTTCAGCTCGCCTTTCTTGACCGAAACCCTAACAACGCCACCCTTTGCCAGTTTGCCGAACAGCAATTCTTCGGCTAGTGGTTTTTTGATGTGCTCTTGGATCACTCGACCAAGTGGACGAGCGCCCATCTTGTCGTCATATCCTTTGTCAGCCAACCACTCAGCGGCTTTTGGCGTCAGATCGATGCTTACGCCCCGATCCAGCAGTTGAGCCTCAAGCTGAAGGACGAATTTTTCGACCACTTGCAGGATGACCTCTTTCGGTAGCGGCGCAAAGGAGATTACGGCATCCAAACGGTTACGGAATTCCGGTGTGAACATACGTTCAATGGCGGCAGTATCTTCGCCTTCGCGACGATCACGTGCAAAACCGATGGCGGCCTTGGCCTGTTCCTGAGCGCCGGCGTTCGAAGTCATGATCAACACGACATTGCGGAAATTCACCGTACGGCCGTTGTGATCGGTAAGCTCACCATGATCCATCACCTGCAGCAGGATGTTGAACACGTCCGGGTGTGCTTTCTCGATCTCATCCAACAACAACACGCAGTGCGGGTGCTGGTCAACGCCATCGGTCAGTAAACCGCCCTGGTCAAAGCCGACATAACCTGGGGGTGCGCCAATCAGGCGACTGACAGCATGTTTCTCCATGTATTCCGACATGTCGAAGCGCAACAGTTCCACACCTAGCGTATCCGCCAGTTGTTTTGCTACCTCTGTCTTACCCACACCGGTTGGACCTGCGAACAAGTAGTTGCCAATGGGTTTTTCAGGCTCACGCAGACCTGCGCGGGCCAGCTTGATCGCGCTGGAAAGCGCCTCGATAGCCTCATCCTGCCCGAATACCACACGTTTCAGCGAAGCTTCGAGATCTTTCAAAACTTCAGCATCGTCTTTTGTGACGTTCTTGGGTGGGATACGCGCGATCTTGGCGACAACGGCCTCAATCTCTTTGACGCCGATGGTCTTGCGACGTTTGCTTTCGGCGACCAGGTGTTGAGCCGCACCGGCCTCATCAATCACGTCGATCGCTTTGTCCGGTAGTTTGCGGTCATTTATGTAACGCGCCGACAGCTCCACCGCGGTTTTGATTGCATCCGCAGTGTATTTAATCTCGTGATGCTTTTCGAAGTAGGGCTTCAGACCGCGCAGTATTTTTACGCTGTCTTCAACCGAAGGCTCGTTCACGTCGATCTTTTGGAAACGGCGGCTCAGCGCGCGGTCCTTTTCAAAGTGTTGACGGAACTCTTTGTAAGTGGTCGAACCCATGGTGCGCAGTTTACCGCCCTGCAGAGCAGGTTTCAGGAGGTTGGACGCGTCCATAGCGCCGCCCGAAGTCGCACCGGCGCCTATCACAGTGTGAATTTCGTCGATGAAAAGAACCGCGTCTGGATGGTCTTCCAGCTCGGTAACGACTGCTTTCAAGCGTTCCTCAAAATCACCGCGATATCGGGTCCCAGCAAGTAGGGCTCCCATGTCCAGTGAATAGATTGTTGTGTTGGACAGGACATCAGGTGCTTCACCAGCCACAATTTTGTGCGCAAGACCTTCAGCAATCGCAGTTTTGCCAACGCCGGGATCACCCACAAGCAGTGGATTGTTTTTCCGACGACGGCAAAGAACCTGAATGCAGCGCTCCACCTCGTCCGCACGACCGATCAAAGGATCTACATCGCCAGCTCGTGACTTGGCATTCAGGTCGATGCAATACTTTCCAAGCGCACTTTCCTTCTGTTCAGCGTCATTAGAGGAGGACTGCGTCTCTTCTTCGGCTTCGTCGGCACCTGTAACTGGACGGTTTTCGCCATAAGCCGGGTCTTTGGCCACACCGTGGGCGATAAAATTCACCGCGTCATAGCGCGTCATATCCTGCTCTTGCAGGAAATATGCCGCATTGCTTTCTCGCTCGGCAAAAATGGCGACCAGGACGTTCGCACCGGTCACTTCTGTTCGGCCAGAACTTTGAACGTGAATGGCAGCGCGTTGAATGACCCGCTGGAAAGCCGCTGTAGGCACTGCCTCGGACCCGTCTATGTCGGTCACAAGATTTGACAGATCTTCGTCAATGAATTCGATTAAAGTGCCACGCAGCTCGTCCAGATCTACGCTGCAGGCCTTCATAACCCGAATGGCGTCTGGCTCTTCCAGCAACGCCAGAAGAAGATGTTCCAGCGTCGCAAATTCATGTCGCCGTTCGTTCGCGGCCGCCAAGGCCGCGTGTATGGCTTGTTCTAGTGTGCTCGAGAATGAAGGCACGCGGGTGCTCCTCTGTATTGGGTCGAAAAGGGCAGCAAAGGCCGCAACCCCATTACAACCATGTCCTCATACTATTAGAGTTTGGTTGATAGTGGCTCGGCTTCAAGGGTTTTCTTTCACTTGACAGTCACATTTCTTGTGACCGTGACCATGAAGATCGACAGATAGGCACTAAAATCGGTCTTTTCTAGACCGGATCTCGGCAAAAACAGATTCGGGTCGGGCATTTTTCATACCCAATTTAGCCTGAATCACTGGATTATCCGCGCGCAGGAACGGGTTGGTGGCCTTTTCCAACGCCAATTGTGACGGGACAGTTGGTATTCCAGCGGCGCGAGCTTTGTCGATTTCAGCGATCCGTTTAATGAGCGCCGGGTTATCAGAGTCCACTGTTACCGCAAATTTTGCATTTGACTGTGTATATTCATGGCCTGAATACACCATTGTTTCATCTGGCAACGCTGCAAGTTTGCATAGGGATCCCCACATCTGGTCGGCAGTGCCTTCGAACAACCGGCCACATCCAAGTGCCATTAGGCTATCGGCTGTGAATACCGCGCTGCTTTCGGGAAAATAATATGCGATATGACCGATTGTGTGTCCGGATACATCGAATACGTGCACCCGTTCGCCGCATATCTGCAATGTCTCATCCTCGGAAACTTGAACGTCCAAAGGGGGCAGTCTATGTGCATCTGTAGCCGCACCGATCACTTGGGCTGGATAATGGTCCAGAATATCAGACAGTCCGTCAACGTGATCCCAGTGGTGATGCGTAAGCAAAACGTGGTTGAGTTGCCAGCCACGAGTTGCCAATTCAGCAAGAATTGGGCCGGATTCCGGAGCGTCGATCAATGCGGTCTCACCACTTGCGTCGTTATGTGCCAGAAAGGCGTAATTGTCGCTGAGGCATGGGATGGTGATGATTTCAAGAGGCATGGTCTTTTGCCCTTTCGTTGCTAGACTGCGCACAGCTAAGCCGATTGATCGGGTGTCCGCAATGCATCTTGATGTGCAGGATCTGAGGAATTTTTACTATCGCAGCACCCTTGGGCGTGCGGCACAGGCGGCGATACGCACGCGATTGGTGGAATTGTGGCCGGAAGCCAAAGGCCAGACAGTGGCTGGGTTTGGTTTTGCTGTCCCGTTGCTGCGTCCGTATCTTGCAGATGCGCGTCGGGTAATCGGTTTGATGCCGGGGCCTCAAGGTGTGATGCCCTGGCCTGCGGGCATGCCCAATGTTTCGGTTCTGACCGAAGAAACCATGTGGCCTATTGAGACGGGGCATATTGACAAGCTCGTGGTGATGCATGGGCTGGAAACTTCGGAAAGACCCAGCCAACTGCTGGATGAATGTTGGAGGGTTTTAGGCCCGGGAGGAAGGGTTCTGTTTGTCGTGCCGAACCGCGCCGGATTTTGGTCGCGGTCCGATCGCACGCCATTCGGATTTGGTCGCCCCTATACTGCTGGCCAACTTGAAAGCCAGCTGCGCGAGCATCATTTTGCGCCAGAGAAACACTTTTCAGCATTGTATCTGCCGCCAACTTACAGAAGGTTCTGGCTGAAATCCGGCGGACTTATTGAAAAGACCGGACAGCGGATTCCAACTGTTATGGCAGGTGGGGTGCTGATGGTTGAAGCCAGTAAGCATATTCGACCGCCAAGTGGAAGCGTGACCAAAGATGCTGCAAAGCGTCCAATAAAGGCACTGGATGGATTACTGAAACCAGCCTGATTTGTGCAAAGCGAACTTTGTTAAATGGCCTTAGGATTTGTGGGAAATAGGCCTCAGGAATCGCAAAAAGCTGCACTTTCGAGACATTTTTCAATCAATCTAGGCGGCTCAAAGGGTCGCACTTGTCGTAACTTATTGAAAATAAAGTATTTGTGGATAAATGCGATACCACTATATTATATTGCTAGCTTGGTTCGGCTCTGCTACATCCCCGGTGATTTTGATCCCCGGCCTTAAGGACGGGGTGTCTTCACGCCCCCGGGGTAGCTGCCGCAACGCGAATTCGGGGCCTAAAATATCGGAAGGGTGGACGTGTCCGAACCAGCTTCGATTTCCACAGGCATTGCCGAGCGCTATGCCACAGCGATCTTCGAGATCGCCAAAGAGAACAAAGACCTCGCAGGTCTGGAAACCGGCATCAATGATCTGGCAGCAGCGTTGGGTGAAAGTGCAGAATTGCGCGACCTGATTGCTTCGCCGCTGATCTCGCGCACAGATCAAGAAGGCGCGATTACCGCGATAGCCGAAAAAATGGGTCTCCACGCGATTCTACGCAACACGCTGGGCCTGATGGCGCAAAAACGGCGCCTGTTTGTGTTACCGCAGCTGGTTCAGGTCCTTCGGGACATGTTGGCGGAGGAGCGCGGTGAAGTGACAGCGGATGTCGCTTCGGCCAAGGCTTTGACCAAGACTCAGTTGGATAAACTGTCCAAAACGCTGTCTGAGCGTGTGGGCAAATCAGTCACAATAAATGCGATCGTTGATGAAAGTCTCATCGGCGGTCTTGTCGTAAAAGTGGGCTCGCAGATGATCGACACCTCGATCCGTTCCAAGCTCAACTCCCTACAGAATGCAATGAAAGAGGTCGGATAAATGGGAATCCAAGCTGCAGAGATTTCTGCAATCCTGAAGGACCAGATCAAGAATTTTGGTCAGGAAGCCGAAGTGGCCGAGATCGGCCGCGTGCTGAGCGTCGGTGACGGGATTGCCCGTGTTTACGGCCTGGACAATGTGCAAGCCGGTGAGATGGTCGAGTTCCCCGGCGGCATCATGGGCATGGCGCTGAACCTTGAAAGCGACAACGTTGGCGTCGTTATCTTCGGTACAGACCGTGACATCAAAGAAGGCGATACGGTCAAGCGCACAAACTCGATCGTGGACGTTCCTATTGGGGACGAACTTTTGGGTCGTGTGGTTGACGGCCTGGGCAACCCGATTGATGGTAAAGGTCCAGTCAACGCAACCAAGCGTGGCGTTGCAGACGTTAAAGCCCCTGGAATTATCCCGCGTAAATCGGTCCATGAACCGATGGCGACTGGCCTCAAATCCGTTGACGCGATGATCCCGATCGGCCGTGGCCAACGTGAGCTGATCATTGGTGACCGCCAAACCGGTAAAACCGCTGTTGCTTTGGACACCATCCTAAATCAGAAAGTTTACAACGACGCAGCTGGCGACGACGAGTCGAAGAAACTGTACTGCGTATACGTTGCGGTTGGTCAAAAGCGTTCGACTGTTGCGCAGCTGGTCAAGAAACTGGAAGAGTCCGGTGCAATTGACTACTCGATCGTCGTGGCAGCAACCGCGTCTGATCCGGCGCCGATGCAGTTCCTGGCACCCTATGCCGCCACCGCGATGGCCGAGTACTTCCGTGACAACGGCCGCCACGCACTGATCATTTATGACGATCTGTCGAAACAGGCTGTGTCCTATCGCCAGATGTCGTTGCTACTGCGTCGTCCGCCCGGACGAGAAGCCTATCCTGGCGACGTTTTCTACCTCCACTCCCGCCTGCTGGAGCGTTCTGCGAAGCTGAACGAAGACTTCGGTGCAGGCTCGCTGACCGCGCTGCCGGTTATCGAAACTCAGGGCGGCGACGTTTCGGCGTTTATTCCGACCAACGTGATTTCGATCACCGACGGTCAGATTTTCCTGGAAACCGAACTGTTCTACCAGGGCATCCGTCCTGCTGTGAACACCGGTCTGTCGGTTTCGCGTGTGGGCTCTTCGGCTCAGACCGACGCGATGAAATCGGTCGCTGGTCCGGTTAAGCTGGAACTGGCTCAGTACCGCGAAATGGCTGCGTTTGCGCAGTTCGGTTCGGACCTCGACGCCGCAACCCAGCAGCTGCTGAACCGTGGTGCGCGTCTGACCGAACTGATGAAACAGCCGCAGTATTCGCCACTGACCAATGCGGAAATCGTCTGCGTCATCTTTGCTGGCACCAACGGATACCTCGACAAGATCGACGTATCGGATGTCGGCCGTTATGAAGCCGGCTTGCTGGCGCATTTGCGCGGAAAGCATGCCGACCTGCTTCAGTGGATTACTGACGAAGATCCTAAGATAAAAGGTGAAGCGTCTGACAAGATCAAAGCAGCGATCGACGAATACGCCGCAACCTTCGCATAAGAGGAGGTTCTGATGCCTAGTCTGAAGGACCTTAAAAACAGGATCGAGTCGGTCAAATCGACCCGCAAGATCACAAAGGCCATGCAGATGGTCGCGGCAGCAAAATTGCGCCGCGCCCAGGAATCTGCCGAAGCCTCGCGCCCTTATGCCGAGCGGTTCAATGCCGTGATGGCGGGGTTGGCGTCTTCGGTTGGCGGCAGCGACAGCGCCCCTAAGCTGCTCCGTGGTACGGGTAGTGATGATGTCCATCTGCTGGTTGTTATGACAGCTGAACGTGGCTTGTGTGGCGGTTTCAACGCCAACATTGCCAAGCTGGCCCGCGCCAAAGCAGAAGAACTGCGCGGCAAAGGCAAGACGGTTAAGATATTGACTGTTGGCAAAAAGGGCCGCGACGCGCTTAAGCGTGACTTTAGCGATCTGTTTGTAGGACATATCGACCTGAGCGAGGTCAAGCGAATTGGTTATGTCAATGCGCAGGACATTGCAAAGGACATTCTGTTCCGCTTTGACGGAGATGAGTTCGACGTTGCAACGATCTTCTACGCGAAGTTCCAAAACGTCGTTACCCAAATCCCGACCGCGCAACAGGTCATCCCCGCTTCGTTCGAAGAAACTGAGGGGGACGAAAGTGGCGCTGTTTTCGATTACGAGCCAAGCGAAGAGGCCATTCTGGCCGAACTGCTGCCCAAGGGGGTTGCGACCGCAATCTTCTCGGCTCTGCTCGAAAACGGAGCGTCTGAACAAGGTGCACGGATGTCCGCGATGGACAACGCGACGCGCAATGCGGGTGAAATGATCGACAAGCTGACGATCCAGTTCAACCGTTCGCGTCAGGCTGTGATCACCAACGAGTTGATTGAAATTATTTCCGGCGCCGAAGCGCTGTAAGAAAACCGGAGACGAAACATGGCGAATGCAAAAGGCAAAGTCACACAGATCATCGGGGCCGTCGTCGACGTACACTTCGAAGATCAGCTGCCTGAAATTCTGAACGCGCTGGAAACCGAAAACAACGGCAAGCGTCTGGTACTGGAAGTTGCCCAGCACCTGGGTGAAAACACTGTCCGCACCATTGCGATGGATGCAACCGAAGGATTGGTTCGAGGCGCCGACGTGACAGATACTGGCGGTCCGATTTCGGTTCCGGTGGGTAACGCCACCCTGGGTCGAATCCTGAACGTCGTCGGTGAGCCTATCGACGAAAAGGGTGACGTAGCTGCGACTGAAACCCGCGCGATTCACCAACCGGCACCCGAGTTCGACGAACAGTCGACCGAGTCGGAAATTCTGGTCACCGGTATCAAGGTTGTTGACCTGCTGGCCCCTTACGCCAAGGGCGGTAAGATCGGTCTGTTCGGCGGCGCTGGTGTGGGTAAAACCGTTCTGATCATGGAACTGATCAACAATATCGCGAAAGTGCACTCGGGCTTCTCGGTGTTCGCGGGAGTTGGTGAACGGACCCGTGAAGGGAACGACCTGTACCACGAGATGATTGAATCGAACGTTATCAAGCCGGACAACCTGTCGGAATCGCAGGTGGCGCTTGTTTACGGTCAAATGAACGAACCTCCTGGAGCACGTGCCCGCGTTGCTCTGACCGGTTTGACCCTGGCGGAGCAGTTCCGCGATCAGTCCGGTACTGACGTTCTGTTCTTCGTCGACAACATTTTCCGCTTCACGCAGGCAGGTTCTGAGGTGTCAGCCCTACTGGGCCGTATTCCTTCGGCGGTGGGTTACCAGCCGACTTTGGCCACTGACATGGGCGCTCTGCAAGAGCGTATTACTTCGACCAAAGCTGGTTCGATTACGTCGGTTCAGGCCATTTACGTGCCTGCGGACGACTTGACTGACCCTGCGCCAGCGACTTCATTCGCTCACTTGGATGCAACAACTGTTCTTAACCGCGCGATCTCGGAAAAGGGTATCTACCCTGCGGTTGATCCGCTTGACTCGACCTCGCGTCTTCTTGACCCGGCGATCGTTGGAGAAGAGCACTACAAGGTTGCGACTGACGTTCAGCAAATCCTCCAGCGCTACAAATCACTGCAGGACATCATCGCCATCCTTGGCATGGACGAACTGTCGGAAGAGGACAAATTGACAGTGGCGCGTGCCCGTAAAATCGAACGCTTCCTGTCGCAGCCATTCGACGTTGCCGAAGTCTTCACTGGATCGCCTGGTGTTCAGGTCCCGCTGGATGTTACCATTTCCTCGTTCAAAGCTGTTGTGGCTGGCGAATACGATCACCTTCCCGAAGCGGCCTTCCTTATGGTCGGTGGCATCGACGAAGTTATTGCCAAGGCGGAGAAGATGGCCGCAGAAGCCGCCTAAGGAGAATCCCTGATGGCAAACACCATGCAATTCGACCTTGTTAGCCCGGAGCGGAGCCTTGCTTCGCTTGCGGCTACAGCGGTTCAGCTTCCCGGCGCGGATGGGGACATGACGGCGATGCCGGATCACGCCCCCACCATTACGACGCTACGACCTGGCATTCTGAAAGTTGATGCACCTGAAGGTTCCAGCGAGTATCTGGTCACCGGTGGCTTTGCGCAAATCAATGGCGATGGCCTCTCGGTTCTGGCAGAGAAAGCGATTCCGGTTGCAGAAGTGACCCGCTCGCATCTGGATGAATTGATCGCCGAGGCGCGCGCGTCGCACGATGCAGCCAAGAATGGCGATGATCAAACCATCGTTGATGATGCTGCGAAGATGCTAGCTGATATGGAAGCCTTGGGAACGCATATGAGCCTGTAAAGGCACTCAAAAAGTGGACATTATTGAAAGGGCCCTGCAATAGCGGGGCCCTTTTTTGCTGATCACATTGGTGGGAAAAATTTCGGTATCGTTTTGAAGACATGTCGACGCCGCGCTGGAAACTCAAATTGTTTCCCTTGCCTTGGAACGTTGTCGAGATGTTTCCGCGAAACTAGGCTAGGCCGGTTGGACGCTCACTGGTTGGGTCAACGAAATTTGAGAAGCAATGACTCTACAAAACGCTGAAATGGTTACGCATTTCCGGTATTTCCGTGATTCCGGCTAAAGGGAACAGTTATTGTAAGTAGACGATGTTTCAAGTGAATATCTGATGACACCCTAGATATCATCGATGAAGGAAATGGAGCACTTTGATTATCAAATAAGACGTATAACGTCCTATATACACCTAAGACGGAAGCGACATAAAATAACAAAGGAGAAGTGTTATGTCGCCTGTTACAGTTTTGGTCCCAATCAAACTCGCCGAGGGTAAAACAGAAGCAGATTTGCTGGCCGCATCCCAGACTTTTCAGAAAGAATTCGTCGCGCACGAGCCCGGAGTATTACGTCGTGAACTCGTCCGTAAACCAGACGGCACCTATCTGGAAATCATACAGTTCAAAAGCTCGGAAGATTTCCAAGATGTCCTGAAAAAGGAAATGGAGTCACCTGTATGCGCACAGTTCTTTTCTGTAATGGATCTCAGCGACTATGACCCCGAGGCCGAAATGGACTTGAACGTCTCGCTCGAAACATATTGATTTAATCAGTCGGCGGCCATCAAACGGCGGCCGCCGGCCAAATTGCGACGATCAATCCATATGATACAGCGACTCGTAGATTGGTGTCAGCGTCTTATCCTCGAACAGCGAAGAAACACTCGTACCATTCCAGATGTTGAGGATCGCTTGGGTAAAGATCGGGGCAGTAGGCACGATGCGGATGTTCGAGGCGCCTGCGACTTCAGGTCTAGGTTGGATTGTGTCCGTCAGAACCAGAGATTTCATGACCGAGTTGGTCACACGTTCAACCGCCGGACCGCTCATCACGCCATGTGTAATGTACGAATGTACTTCACTTGCACCATTATCGATTAGCACCTGAGCGGCTTTGCAGAGCGTTCCAGCGGTGTCGCACATGTCGTCAACGATAAGGCAGATTTTGTCTTTTACGTCGCCGATCACTGTCATTTCGGCCACTTCCCCTGCTTTTTCCCGTCGCTTGTCAACAATAGACAAGGGGGCTTCGATCCGTTTTGCCAGCTCGCGGGCACGAGCCACACCGCCAACGTCAGGCGATACAACCATCAGGTCTTCCATTCGGCCTTTGAACTGAGTTTTTACGTCCAGCGCAAAGATCGGTGACGCATAAAGATTGTCGACGGGAATATCGAAGAAGCCTTGAATTTGCGCCGCATGCAGATCCATGGTCAAAACCCGCTCAATTCCTGCGCCAGTCAACATATTCGCGACTAGCTTGGCGCTGATTGGTGTTCGGGCTTTGGTACGGCGATCCTGCCGGGCATAGCCGAAA